>JAUVWM010000096.1 GCA_030604105.1 Dehalococcoidaceae bacterium | reverse complement strand
GACTTCGGCACCCAGGCCAGCGCCCCCTGGGCCCAGGAGAAACTCTATCAGATCATCAACTATCGCTACAACGCCCGTCTGCCCACCGTGATCACCAGTGTCTTCAGCCTGGATGAGATTGAAGCCCGCTTCAGCTCGAGAATGGGTGATTGCCGTCTGAGCACGGTGATCGGCATCGAAGCGCCCGATTACAGGATCGACCGCAAGCTCAGTGAGCGGGCTGAGCCGAGGCGGCGGCCCAGGAAAGGTCGCTACTAGATAGGCTCAAACGGGGTTGCACCTCCGGGTTTTTTGGGGTAGAATTAAGCGGTTCCAGCCATGGTAAATTCCCCGGTTCTGGTTCTAAATCAAAATTATGATCCCCTCAATGTCTGCCAAGCTCGGCGGGCGGTGGTTTTGCTCTACCGGGGCAAGGCTGAGGTGGTGGAGAACGATTCCGGTGAGATTCGGTCCGCTTACGAGGTCTTCTCTCTCCCCTCCGTGATCCGCCTCCTCTATATGATAAAGAGGCCTCGGCAGCAGACGAGACTGACTCGGCTTGAGGTTTTCAGCCGCGATAGATATGCTTGCCAGTATTGTGGTCGGGACGGGGGGGAACTCACCGTGGACCATGTTGTGCCCCGCTATCGGGGCGGTGAGCATGCGTGGCACAACGTGGTTAGCGCCTGTATCCCGTGCAATCGGCGTAAGGCGGGAGGTACCCCGGCTGAGGCGGGAATGAGCCTTATCCGCCGGCCCCGGGCGCCACTGGCCAGCGGCTTCACCATCCCCTATCATTATTTTCGCAGCCGCTCCCAGTGGCTGAAATTCGTCCCTCAGTAGCTCTCTATTTCCGCCGCTTCCGGTCGCGCTTGAAGCCTATTTTCTCCCCGGTGCTAACCTCAGCCAAGGGCAATTCCACGGTGGCCTGGCTCTCCAGCTGCACCAACACGGTTTCCTTCAGTGGGTTGCCCCCGATTACGCTGGCTGGGCCCGAAGGGGTGATCACCTGTTGACCTATCTGGGGCAGCCTCTCCTTCATCTCCCGGTATTGCTCATTTTCATAGGCCAGACAGCAGAGCAAGCGACCGCACATGCCTGAGATCTTCATAGGGTTAAGGGGCAGGTCTTGCATCTTGGCCATCCTGATGGAGACCGGGTCGAACTCGGTTAAGTGGCTGGCGCAACACAGGGGGCGCCCGCATCTGCCGAAGCCGCCGCATAGTTTTGCCTTGTCCCGGGGTCCCAGTTGCCTGAGTTCCACCCTGGTCTTGAAGATGGCGGCCAGCTCCCGAACCAGCTCGCGAAAGTCAACCCTTCCCTCGGAGCTGAAAAAGAAGGTGAGGCGGGAGCCGTCGAGCCCATATTCGGCGGACAGGAGCTTAAGCGGGAGGCGGTGCTTGGCGGCAAGCTGGGTGCACCTCTCCAGCGCCGCCTGCTCCTTAGCCCTGTTTTCCTCAGCCTGCTCGAGATCCTCAGCCTTTGCCTTGCGCAACACCGGCTTTAATGGCTGGGTCATTTCGCTGACCGGCACCTGTTTGGGCAAGGTGGCTACCCTTCCCAGCTCGATCCCACGCGTGGTTTGTACCACCACGGGGTCATCCACCTGCAGCTCGATCCCCGCCGGGTCGAAGTAGTATACCTTTCCCGCTCCCTTGAAGCGAACGCCAATAACCTCAGTCATATCCATAGTTTCCCACCAGGGGGGCGCTTTCCATTGAACCTCGGGTGTAATGCCGAGCCTCGATAGTCCATCTCTTAACCTCTCTTAAGTGGTAGGTTGAGCATCAGTACCTCCAGGGCCAAGCGGGGATTGGCGTTGTGGTCGAGCTGTTCCCCAGCCGCCTGGAGGCTGTCGATGGCACCCTTGATTTGTGCCAGCTTATAGCCCGCTGCTTGGTGGAAAAGCACTGCCTCTTGATCGACATTGGTGATCCAGTCCCCGCAGCCTGTCTTAACCAGCAGTAGATCATGCCACCAGCTGAGCCACAGCTTGAGCGCATCCAGGGCTGAGGGCCTATCGTGGCCGAATCGGGTTGCCAGCTGAGCGGCATAGGCGAAGCGCTCCTCATAGCCAGCCGCCGCCACCTGGAGCAACTCTTCTATCTTCTGGGAGCGTTGAGCTAGGAGCCTCTCATCCCCCTCAGCCGCCAGCGCCCAGCCCAGACAGCCGCCGGAGAGGCTGGCCACAAGCTTCGCCTTTTGGGCATCGGTTCCCCGCCGCTCGGCAAGCGCCTCGGCCACCGCCTTTCTTGAGAGGGGGTGCAATTCCAGCCGCTGGCAGCGAGAGACGATGGTGGGCAGCAGGAGCCTTTCCTTGGTGGCTAGCAGGATGAAAAGCACCTGGGGCGGGGGCTCTTCCAGGGTTTTGAGCAGGCAGTTGGCGGCTTCGTTGGAGAGATGCTCGGCCCCATCGATAATGAATACCTTATGCTTGCCCTCATAGGGTGGCAGACTGGCGGCGTTGCGCAGCTCCTTTATCTCGTCGATCCCGATCTCCGCCTTGGGCCTGCCTTCGGCCCCATTATGGTTGGAGTTCAGGTCGATTACCCTGACATCGGCATGCTTGCCGGCGACGATTCGGCGGCAGGCGGGACACTCAGCGCAGGGTGCTGCCTCTGCCGTGCAGTTCACTGCCTGGGCTAAATCCAGGGCCAGGGTCATTTTGCCCACGCGGGGTGGGCCCACAAAAAGATAGGCGTGGCAGAGCTGTCCCCTATTCAGGCTGCTCTCAAGCAGGCTCACAGCTTGGGGCTGACCGATGATGTGCCACATCTAGGCCACCTCTTCCTTCGACACCAGATCACGCCTCACCAAGTCTTCATAGGTTTCCCGGCGCCTGATGAGGCGCGCTCCCCCCTCCTTAACCAGGACAATGGCCGGTTTCAGCGCGGCGTTATAGTTGCTGGCCATAGCCAGGCAGTAAGCCCCGCAGCTGGGTATGGCGATGATATCGCCGCTGGAAACCGGCGGAAGGTCGATATCCCTGATCAGGATATCGCCGGACTGACAGAACTTGCCGGCAATGGTGACCCGCTCTGTTTGCCTATCGCCTGCCTTATTGGCCACCAGCGCTTCATACCTTGAGCCGTAGAGGGCGGGGCGGATGTTGTCGGCTATGCCGCCATCTACGGAGATATACTTGCGTATGCCGGGGATGTCTTTCGTGGCCCCCGCCTTGTAGAGGGCCACCCCGGCTTGTCCCACCATCCCCCGGCCTGGCTCCACAACTAGCCGCGGCGGCGCCATGTTATGCTCCTGGCTTTTGGCCAGCAGCCTTGAGGTTATGACCTCAGCGTATTGGCCAACGGAGGGTGCTGGCATGTCCTGAGTATATTGGATGGCAAAGCCTCCTCCCGGGTTGAACTCCTCCAGCTTGAAGCCATGCTTGGCCTTCATTTCAGCGGCGAAGTCGAGCACGATGTCGATGGCCTGTTGATAGGGCTCAACCTCGAAGATGGGAGAACCAAGATGGAAGTGCACGCCGATGAGGTTGAGATTGGACCTCTCCAGTGCCTCGACCACCGCCCTCTCCGCCTGCCCCGTAACGGGAAAGCCGAATTTGCTATCTAGGATGCCGGTAGTGGTATAGCGGTGGGTGTGGGGATCGACCTCTGGAGACAGGCGGAGCAGGATATCCTGGCTCACACCCCGGCCTTGGGCCAGCTCGTTGAGCAGGGAGAGTTCATGGAAGTTATCCACCACAATGCGGCCGATACCCCACTCCAGGGCTAGCTGGAGTTCCTCGGCTGTTTTATTGTTGCCGTGGAAGTAGACCCTCTCCGGGGGGAAGGCAACGGATTGGGCGATGCTGAGTTCGCCGCCGGAGACTATATCCAGGCCCAGGCCCTCCTGCTTGAAAATAAGCGCCAGGGTGCGGTTGATAAAGGCTTTGCAGGCATAGATAACCAGGGTGTTGGCATGGCGCTGGCCGAACTCCCGTTTGAATTCAGCGCATTTGCGGCGCAAGGTGACTTCGTCGAAGACGTAAAGGGGGGTACCGAAGGTGGCCGCTAGCTCCACGCTGTCGCAGCCACCGAGGATAAGGTGATCGTTTTCTATATCCGCTGTCTCGGGAAAGAGACAGAGTTTGAGCACTTCTTGCTGCATTGACATCCTTTTACGGAACTGCTTTCTGCAATTATAATGCCCCTGTGTGGGAAGGGCAAGGAGGGTCATTAGGGGGAAAATAGCCGACTAATAGCTTGACAAAAACGACTGCTCAGCGCTAGAATTGGGAAAACAGAATACAGGGCGAAAAAGGCAAACCTGTCGAAAGATAGGGGCGCAAAGCTACAGGTCTAAGGTTCAGGCCAGGAACTAGGACGGCTGGGTTGCCGCGCGGAAAAAGCTCTTCGGCGGATCGGCCGGGGGGCTTTTTTGTTCTGTGCCCGGGGCAATAAGGGTTGGAGGTGGGAAATGGTGGGAGAAATGGGAAAGGAAATTAGGAAAACAGGAATCGATGTCATAGGGGATGTCTCCTGGGGCTCACACCTCTGCCAATTCTACGAGACCAAAGAAGATTTAATAGACATCCTGGTACCCTATTTCAAAGCAGGATTGGAGAACAACGAGTTCTGCATGTGGGTTACCTCGAAGCCTCTGGAACTTCAAGACGCAAAGGTAGCGCTGAGAAAGGCGGTAGGGAGTCTGGACGAATACCTTGAAAGCGGCCAGATAGAGTTTCTCGACTACAGCCAGTGGTATACCAAATCAGGGAAATTTGACGGCGATGAAGTGCTGCGGGGTTGGGTCGACAAACATGATCGGGCTATACAAAGCGGATTCGATGGGCTTCGACTTACGGGGAATACTTTCTGGCTTGAGGAAGGAGACTGGAGAAGCTTCGTTGATTATGAGGCCGTGGTAGACGATGTCATAGGCAAATATCGGATGATAGCCATTTGTTCCTATGCTTTGGATAAGTGTCGAGCATCTGAAATCATAGATGTGGTCAGCGCCCATCAGTACGCTCTCGTTAGGCGAGAAGGCAACTGGGAGCTTATCGAGAGCTCCGCGCGCAAGCGGGCGGAGGCGGAGCTACAGAAGCGGACGCATGACCTTGGCGAGCGGGGCAAGGAACAGGCCTGTCTCTATGGCATTTCCGACCTTGCTGGAAAGCAGGGCATTTCGCTGGAGGAGATAGCTCGGGGGGCGGTTGAGCTCATTCCCCCCGGCTGGCAGTACCCGGAAATCACCTGCGCCCGAATCATCCTGGAGGGCCAGGAATTCACAACGAGAAACTTCAGGGAAACCGGCTGGAAACAGGCCCAGGACATCACGGTGCACGGCGAGCGGATCGGCACCGTGGAGGTCTGCTACCTGGAAGAGAGGCCAGGGATAGATGAGGGGCCTTTCCTGAAGGAAGAGAGAGATCTGATCAACGCCGTTGCCCAGCAACTAGGAACAATCACCGAGCGCAAGCGGGCGGAGGATAGACTGCTGGTTGCCACCCAGGAATGGAGGACCACCTTCGATGCCATCAACGATGGCGTTTGCCTGCTGGACACGGAAAGGAAGCTGCTGCGCTACAACAGCTCTTTGCCGAAACTGCTGGGGAAGCCGCTCAGCGAGATCATGAACAACAACTGGTGCCAGCTTGTGCACGGCACGTCAGCAGTACCCGTCGAAGGCTGTCCTTTAGTGCACATGAAGGAGACCCGCCACAGAGAAAGCGCGGTTTTTCTCATTGGCGAGCGATGGTTCAACGTCACTGTAGACCCAGTGCTGGATGAGTCCGGGAATCTGGCCGGGGCCGTTCATATCATGGCCGACATCACCGAGCGCAAGCATATGGAGCAACAGCTCCAGGACTATTCGGAGAACCTGGAGCGGAAGGTAGAAGAGAGAACCCGGGAGTTAAAAGATACCCAGGTAAAGCTGGCGCGCTCCGAGCAGAGGTACCGCTCGATCTTTGAGCATGCCGGCGACGCCATCGTGGTCTTCGATACCAAGTGCGGGTTTGGCTGGTACCGGCTG
>JAUVWM010000028.1 GCA_030604105.1 Dehalococcoidaceae bacterium | reverse complement strand
GACAGCGGGTGGAGGGGGCTATTGTGGGCAAGGCGCTCTACACCGGGGATATCGACCTGAAGCAGGCGCTGGCAGCCATTGGGCAAGACAAGGAGGCTAAAAGCGAGCCCACGGGATAGGTGCCCCTGAACGGTTGGGGCGCGTAGCCAGGAGAAAGGACGGTTCGCAGATGCTAAGGTACGACGAGAAGGGGTTGATCCCGGCCATCGCCCAGGATGCTGACACCGGCGAGGTGCTGATGCTGGCCTATATGGATGAGGAGGCGCTTCGCCGAACCCTGGCCAGCGGTGACGTCTGGTTTTATAGCCGGAGTCGCAACGAGCTATGGCACAAGGGGGCGACCTCAGGCAACTACCTCAAGCTGAGGGCAGCGGTCAAAGACTGCGATGGGGACAGCATACTGCTCCAGGTAAAACCTGCCGGTCCGGTGTGCCACACCGGCAACAAGACCTGCTTTTTCCAGCAGCTACAGGAAAAAGACATAGATTAGGGAAGAAGGCTACCCGGGCACAGCCTCTTGTTGTGTGGGGGCCGACTCAAGGTTATCCGCCTCCATAACCCCCCTCAGCGCCGTTAGAGCCACCTCCAGCTGCCGGTCATCGGGCTCCCGGGTGGTCATCGACTGGAGTGCCAGCCCGGGGGCAACGAAGGCCCGGACCAACCTGTTTTTGAGATGGGCCGCCCCAAACCGGATGGCCTCGTAGCCGACAGCGGCAATAACCGGCAACAGAGCCACCCGCGACACCAATCGCAGCCACAGCGGGGGACGACCGAGAAGGGCAAAAACAAGGATGGCAAGGATGAGGACCACCAGCAGAAAGCCGGTGCCACAGCGGGGATGGGCCGTGCGATAGCCCCTGACCGCCTCCACCTCCATGGAGGCCCCATCCTCATAGGCGTTGATCACCTTATGCTCCGCCCCATGATAGGCAAACACCCTCTTGATGTCAGGCATGAGGCCCACCACCTTGAGGTAGATAACAAAGACGGCCAGGCGAATCGAACCTTCCACCACATTGCTAACCAGGGAGGAGCTGATGTGAGGGTCAAGCCCACGGGTGAGAAAAAGGGGCACTATGAAGAACAGGCCCACAGCGAAGATCAGAGAGAAGGCGATCACCCCGGCAAATACCCCCGAAGGTATCTCCTCCTCCTCCCCCACGGCTATTTTGACGGAATAGAGGAGGGCGCGTATACCCAGGCTCATGCTCTCAATGAGCACAATAACCCCTCGCACCAAAGGTATTCTCCTCAGCAAGCCGGTGTAAACACCACCGAGCGGTTTGGTGGCTACCGCCAGCTCACCATCGGGGCGGCGCACGGCGATGGTCATATTCTTTTGACCCCGCATCATCACCCCCTCGATGACCGCCTGCCCACCATAAAAAAAACTCACAACAGCCTCCGTAAACAAAAAGGAGCGAGAACACGCGCCCGCTCCTTCGGTCCCAAACTCACCCGGCCTAATCCGTCATCTTGTATCGCCGCTTGAAGCGCTCCACTTGACCTGCGGTGTCCACAATGCGACGCTGCCCGGTGTACAGGGGATGGCATTTACTGCATAGCTCCACCTTGAGCACAGGCTTGGTGGCTCCGGTGGTGAAGGTATTGCCACAGGAGCAAACCACTTTTGCCTCCACATAAGGGGGATGAATCTTGTCCTTCATCTCATCTAGGCAGCGTAGACGCTTACCTTCCTCCTCTGCCGGCTGGCCGGTTCGAACTTGACGCCGCCATCGATGAGGGCAAAAAGGGTGTGATCCCGACCCACCCCCACGTTGTTGCCGGGATGGATGCGAGTGCCCCTCTGCCTCACCAGGATAGTCCCGGCCCGCACCTGCTGACCGGCGTATCGCTTCACCCCGAGCCGCTTCGATTGGCTATCGCGCCCCAGGCGGGTGCTGCCACCACCTTTTTTATGTGCCACCGGATCACCCCTTCTTCGAGCCCCGCCTCCCCGCTGAGACTATCTTCTCAATGGCAAGCCTGGTATAAAACTGGCGGTGCCCTGTCTTGCGGCGGTATCTAACCTTGGGCTTATACTTGAAGACAATGACCTTCTCGCCCCTGCCCTCCCCCACCACGCTGGCCATCACCTTAGCCCCCTCGATGTTGGGCGTGCCCAGGGTCACCTTATCGCCCTCGGCAATAAGCAGCACCTTATCCAGCGCCACGCGGCTGCCCGCTTCCACAGGCAGCCGATCCACCTCGATTGTCTGCCCGGGGGCGACCTTATACTGCCTGCCTCCGCTCTTAACGATGGCGTATATCTCTGAGCTCACCATGAAATTCTACCAATCCTGAGCCCAACTGTCAAGCCGGGCTCTGCCCCGGCAGGCTCAGGGGGTGGGGACGGGGAGCTCCTCAAAAGCTTGGAGCGCCTGTATCAAATCCTCGATCTGGGAAACAGATACCTCAAGGGTTATCGATGCGGAGGAGCCCTCTACGCTGACCTCTATCTGGCCAACCAAGTCGCCAACCTCCTCAATGGGCATCAGCAGGGCGCTACCAATCTTGAGAGCCATGACCATGTCAGCCACACTCTGGGCTGAATCGGGGTTGGTGAAGCCTGCCTCGAGCCTGATTGTTACCGTCTCCCCCCTCTTGTCCAGGGCAAGGCCCGCCCCACTCATATCGGCAAAGCTGGTAAAAAGGCTGGGTAAAGCCAAGGTGAGCCCCCCGGTAATTAGCTCGCTTAGCTCTGGAGGCAGCTTGTCAGTTATCCACTGGCTCGCCTCAGCCATTTGCTGCTCCACCTGCTGCCTTAGCCCGGGAGACAGCTCGACAGCTATCTTGATGAGAGGCTCACCAAGCTCGGTATACAGGTCGTAGACCTCCCCGCTGACGCTGGGCCTGTCTCCCTCGGCGACATCGATGACATCCTCAACCGCGTCCATCGAGCCCACAACCAGGACACCGTCATCCAGGAAAGCAAACGCCTCTCCATCCTCCTCATCCAATATATAAATCCGGTAACCCTTGTACTCCGTGGTGGCGAACTCCTCGCCAGCTTCCTCGATGGTCGCCACCAATTCACCTTCATCAAAGCTGCCTTCAACGATAATGCCCAAATAAGGGGCGAACCCTTCAAGCCGCGACATGTCCATGAACAGCCACACCCGGGATAACTTGCTGAGGTCAATGCCGGTCTCCTCCTCAAGCTCCGGCAAAGCCTCTTCAAACATGGCCGGCATGTCCGCTTCCTTGGCTGCTTCGTCGTAGGCGCCTCTGAGGTCAGCGTCCTCAAGTATCTTGCCTAACTCGATGGAAGCTATCAAGTTGGCCCCCTCAGGTATGAGCTCCGCCGGAGGCGGCGACCCTTCCTCTAAACAGCCAGCAACCCCAAAAGCCAAGATCACCGCCAGGGCCAGAACCGGGACAGCCAATTTTTTAACCATTGCCTCCACCCCCAAGAGCACGATACCCCCTTGATTGTAACATCATTCCCCAGGCAGTCAAGCCCAGTTGCAACCAGAGGGAGCCGGGGGCTATACTATAATAGAAGGAATCGGAGTACAGGAGCCAATATGAGCCAGTTAGACACCCTTCTCTCCCAGGTCACCAGGCCCGCCCGCTACACCGGCGGCGAGTGGAACAGCATCCCGAAGGACTGGGAGGCGGTCAATATCAGGTGCGCCCTGGCTTATCCCGATGTCTACGAGATCGGGATGTCTAACCTGGCCATACCCATTCTTTACCACCTGCTCAACAGCCAACCTGATGTCCTGGTGGAAAGGGTATATGCCCCATGGATAGATATGGAAGCGGCGCTGCGAGCCGCGGGCATTCCCCTCTTCAGCCTGGAATCGAAGCGCCCCCTCAAGGACTTCGACATCATCGGCTTCTCTCTGGGCTATGAACTCATCTATACCAATGTGCTGAACATGCTAGACCTGGCTCAAATACCGATCCTGGCCGCTGACAGAAGCGACTGGCACCCCCTGATAATTGCCGGGGGGAGCTCGGCCCTCAACCCGGAGCCCATGTCCCAATTCATCGACCTCTTCGTCATCGGCGACGGGGAAGAGGTTGTGCCCGAACTCTTTAAGCTGGTTGGAAGCTGGAAAGGGGCCGAGCCCCAGCGCAAGCAAGACCTCCTGCGCCAGCTAGCCTGCCTGCCCGGCATCTATGTGCCCAGCCTGTACCAGCCCCAGTACCGGGCCGATGGCAGCCAGGCTGCCATCAGCCCCACCGTGCCCGAAGCAAGCTCGAGCATCGAACGGCGCATAGTGGCCAAGCTGCCGCCGCCGGTAACCGCGCCCGTCATCCCCTATATACAGGTGGTGCATGACCGGGGTGCGGTGGAGATCCAGCGGGGCTGCGGCCGAGGCTGTCGCTTTTGCCAGGCGGGGATAATCTACCGCCCGCTGCGGGAGCGCCCCCCTAACCAGGTCGTGCAGGCGGTGACGGAGCTAGTGGCAAACTGCGGTTACAGCAAGGTGTCGCTGGTCTCCCTGAGCACCAGCGACTATCCAGGCATCGAGGGAGTCATCGAAAGCCTGTCAGGGCTGCAACGGGAGCGCGATCTCACCCTGTCGTTTCCCAGCCTGCGCCTTGACGGCTGCTCACTGAAATTGATGGACTCACTGCCCATGCAGAAGAAGATGGGGCTCACCTTCGCCCCGGAGGCGGGAAGCGAAAGACTGCGCCGGGTTATCAACAAGGGCGTGTCCGAGCAAGAGCTGCTAGCAACGATAAGCGCCGCCTTCGATAGAGGCTGGACCAATCTCAAGCTATACTTCATGATCGGCCTGCCTACAGAGACCCAGGACGATGTAGAGAGCATCGTGGAGCTGGTGCGCAAGGTGCGCCAACTGGGGAAGGATAGAGGCAAGCAGCCCCGGATCAAGGCCAGCGTCTCACCCTTCGTGCCCAAGCCACACACGCCCTTTCAATGGGTGGCACAGGATAGCGAGGCTGATCTGCTCCCCAAATACGAGACCCTCAAGGCAGGGCTGCGCCGAGCGGGGGCACAATTTTCGTGGCAGTCTCCCAAAATGAGCCTGCTGGAAGGAGTCCTCGCCCGGGGAGACCGGCGGCTGGGCCAGGTGATCCATCGTGCCTGGCAGCTGGGCTGCAGATTCGACGCCTGGAGCGACCACTTCAGCTACGATAAGTGGCTTCGCGCCTTCAAGGAAAGCGAGCTCGATCCTCACCTCTTTGCCCATCGGCAGCGCCCCCTGGATGAGCCCCTGCCCTGGGCTCACATCGACACCGGGGTGAGCCTTGCCTTCTTGAAGCGGGAATACCTGCGCACTCTTGAGGACGGGGACGAGACCCCGGATTGCCACTACAGGTGCAACCTCTGCGGGCTTGAAAGCAGGCTGCCCCAGTGCCGCAAAAAGCGCGACGAGCTCACCTCGAGCTCACAGCCCGAGGCAGCTTAAGTAGCCTGTCCCAGCACCAACGTCCATGCCAGCTCACTTCGATGGAGGGGGTGTTGCTTCCGCGGCGGCCTTGTCCTCGCCTCCCCGGCGCCTTCCAGCCCCAGGGCGGTCGAGACAGGCAATGGAAACCACCTTATTGCCCGATCTCAGCCTCATCACGCTTGCCCCCTGAGTGTCCCGGCCCTGAAGGGGGATGCCCCCCACTGCGGTGCGAATGACAACCCCCCCAGCGGATATGACCATCAGCTCTTGAGAGAGCTTTACCGGGCAGGCTGCCGCAATCTGGCCCGTCTTGGGGGTAACCTTGAAGGTTCGCGGGCCGGCCCCGCCCCGGCCCGGGGGGGGGGGGGGGGGGGGGGGGCGCCCCGGGCCGGCGCCGGGGGGGGGGGGCGCCGGGGGGTAGTCCTGGGGACGAATGCTGGCCTGGGCCACCACCCCGTCACCAGAGGCCAAGCGGATACCGCGCACCCCACCGCTGGTTCGATAGCTGGCTCGTAAACCTCGGAGGGCAAACCTTATCGCCTGTCCTCGGGCAGTGACCAGGATGATCTCTTCCTCGCCGCCAGCCAGGTTGGCTGCCACCAGCTCATCCCCCGCCTCCAGGTCCATGGCAACCAGCCCCACATTACGCACCGAGGTAAACCCCTCCAGCGCCGTCCTCTTCACCTCACCGCAGCGGGTGGCCAGCACCATAAAGATGCCCGGAGTGAAGTTGGCTACATTGACCAGGGCCGTTACCCGCTCGTTGGGCTCGATGGGGAGGAGGTTGATCACGGGCGTTCCTTTGGTGCTGCGGGAGGTATCCAGGGGTATCTCATAGCACTTGAGGCGGAACACCCGCCCCACATTGGTGAAGAAAAGCAGGTTGTCATGGGTATCAGCCACCACCAAGAAGCGCACCCAATCCGCCTCCCTGGTCACCATTCCCATGAGACCCTTCCCCCCACGCCGCTGTCCCTTGTAGGTATCGCTGGACACCCTCTTGACATAGCCCCGGTTGCTGAGGGTCACCAGCCCCTCTTGATGGGGGATCAGGTCCTCATCGCGGAACACCACCGCCTCCTGGTCACTGATCTGGGTCCGCCGCGGGTCGCCATGCTTGGACCTCAGCTCCAAAGTCTCCTCTTTGACCAGGTACAGGATCTTTCTGGGGTTGGCCAGCAGGTCCTCCAGGCGGGCAATGGTCTGCACCATCTCAGCATACTCGTCGGCGATCTTGAGCCGCTCCAAAGCGGCCAGACGGCGCAGCTGCATGTCAAGGATGGCCTGTGCCTGAAGTTGGGACAAACCAAAGCCGCGCATCAAATTGGTCCGGGCGGTCTCTGCGTTCTGGGACTTGCGGATGGTGGCGATCACCTGATCCAATTTATCGAGGGCTATCTTGAGCCCCTCGAGAATATGGGCCCTCTCCCCGGCCCGCTTCAGCTGAAAGCGCGAGCGACGGGTGATCACCTCCCGGCGAAAGTCGATAAAATACTGAAGCGCCTCCCTGAGGTTGATCACCCGGGGCTGTGCCTCCACCAAGGCCAGCATATTGACAAAGAAAGTCGATTGCAGGGCCGTCTGCTTATAGAGGTTATTGAGCACCTTCTCCGGCGTAGCCTCCCTCTTCAGCTCGATAACAATGCGCATTCCCTGGCGGTCCGACTCATCGCGCAGCTCGCTGATGCCCTCAAGCTTTTTCTCCTTGACCTGCTCGGCGATCCGCTCCACCAGGGCCGCCTTATTCGTCTGGTAGGGGAGCTCAGTAACCACTATCTGACGGCGTCCGGTTGTTGAGGGCTCCTCCAGGGCCACCTTGGCCCTGACCACAACCCTGCCCTGCCCGGTAGCATAAGCGTTCTTGATGCCCTCGCGACCCAAGATGATGCCTGCCGTGGGGAAATCCGGCCCCTTGACTATCTCGGCCAGCTCATCAACGCTGGCCTCCGGGTTATCGACAAGATACTCGACGGCAGTGCACACCTCCTCCAGATTGTGCGGGGGGATGTTGGTGGCCATGCCCACCGCGATGCCGGAGCTACCATTAACCAGCAGATTGGGCAGCCGGGCCGGCAGGACCGTGGGCTCCTGAAGGGTGCCATCGAAGTTGGGAACAAAGTCAACGGTGTCCTCGTCAATATCGGCCAGCATCTCCTCCGCGATCGCAGCCATGCGCGCCTCGGTATACCTCATGGCCGCCGCGGGGTCATTATCCACGCTACCGAAGTTTCCCTGCCCATCAACCAGGAGACACCTCATGGAGAAATCCTGGGCCATGCGCACCATAGCGTCGTAGACCGCGGTATCGCCATGGGGATGGTACTTGCCCAGCACCTCGCCCACAATCCGGGCGCTTTTCTTGTAGCCCGCGGTATGCCGCAGCCCCAGCCCATCCATAGCATAAAGGATGCGCCGATGCACAGGTTTCAGGCCATCGCGCACATCGGGCAGGGCGCGGGAGATGATAACGCTCATGGCATAGTCGAGATAAGAGCCTCTCATCTCCTCTTCAATACTAATCGGCTTGACCGTGCCTATTACCGCCTCCATTGAACTCCCATCCTTCAGTCAATTTGAGAGGGGGCTTCACCCCCCCCTAGATCTGGTCTGGCCCATCCTCGCTCAAGGAGTCATCAAGGGAGGAAGCCTCTGCAACCAGAGGCTCTGCCTCGGATTCAAGATGGTACTCAGCCTCAGGAATAGATTCCTCTTCCTCCAGCTCATACCTGAGCAGGCTATCCCTGACATAGGGCCGGAAGGTCTCCCCATCCTTCAGCGGGAAGGAGAGACGCCCCTGCTGGCTGGGATGCCGGTATGCCTCCTTGATGATCACCTTGGCCCCATCGTCCTCCAGCCGGGCGATAGCGGCCGTATACTCGTTGCCACCCTCCATCAGCCTGATCAGGCGCAGTCCATGCTTGGGCTCAACCTGGCCCAGATATTCACCCTGGCCGTCCTCCACGATCAGGCTCCTCCCCTTAAGCTTGAGATAGACCTGAGCGCCGGCAACCATCCGGGCCAGAACCTCCTTGGGCGCCAGCTGGCATAGATCGACCATTCCAGCCTTGCCCGTCTCCTCGATAAAGAGCTGGGGAATAGCCCTGTGACGATCAGCCCGCGGAGCCAACTGCTCCTGACCTAACTCGGACAGGCGACCCAGGGCCTTTTTGGCGATCCTATTACGGGGATCGAGCTTCAGGGCGTAGCCATAGGCTTCCTGGGCCTGGGCATATTCCCCCAGCTCCATGAGAGCTCTGGCCAACCGATTGTAGGCACCAGCATCACCGGGGAAGCTCTCTATTATGCTCCTGTTGGCAGCAACCGCCTCATCCCACCGACTTTGCATCGCCAGGGCGATGGCCTCCCTGATGCGTTGTCGCCGCGGTGGTGGCTTCTCCTCCCCGTGATAGTGCATCCTCAACCTCTGCAGCTAGCGTTCGGGGCGAATTTTAGAGCTTCTGCCCACAGTTTTCAAGCTTCTGTGACACCATTTTATCTGCCAGGGGCGCCAAATCGCCTCCCCGATAATTCCAAGGGACATCTTGGACCTCCCCCGGGCTCTCTCGGTGAAGGAGATGGGAAGCTCAGCCACCCGATAGCCCATCCTCTGGCAGGCATAGGCCATCTCAACCTGAAAGACGTAACCACGGGATCTCACCCCGCCCAGGTCCAATCCCTCAAGCGCCTCCCGCCTGAAGCACTTGAAACCGCCGCTGGCATCGCGAACCTTCAACCCGGTTACCAGTTGCAGGTAGCGGTTCCCCAGCCCGCTGAGCAACTTGCGCCAAAAGCTCCAGCGCGGGTCCAGCTTGCCCCCGGGCACATACCTCGACCCCACCACCACATCGTAGTCATCCATCCTGGCCAGGAACTCCCGGATATACTGCGGTGAATGGGAAAGGTCGGCATCCATCTCGATAACGAAGTCCGCCCCCCTCTCCAGAGCCCGCGCGAAGCCATCGGTATAGGCTGTGGCCAGGCCCATTTTCCCCTCCCTGTGGATCACCTCCAGCCGCTGGGGATACTCCTGGGCCAGCCTCTCCGCCACCTCCCCCGTGCCGTCCGGCGAGTTATCATCAACAATCAGCACCTCTAAGCCCGCGATATCGAGGGAGAAAAGCTGGCGCACCAGCTCAGGCAGGTTTTGCGCCTCGTTGTAGGTAGGAATTACCGCTATCACCCTCAACTCTCGCCCTCCTGTCGTCCCTCCCCGTCAAGCCATTATACTTCGATTGACTTGGGGGAACAAGCTCAAGCAAGCGGCCCAGGCTTTTGCGGAGGGCGGCATTGACAAATCGAACATAAAGCCTTATTATATGCATCTGCCCGATAATGAAAGGCTGGGAACAAGACAAGTACCGCGGCTTGAGACCTCTCGCCCCTTTGAGGGCAGGAGGTTTTTGAATTTTTGCGCTGAGGCATAAGCTCCATGTATATGCCCGATGCCGAGACTTTTAAACGCAAAGCGGAGGAAGGCAACCTGGTGCCCGTCTTCCGTGAGCTGCCCGCCGACCTGGATACACCGGTATCGGTTTTCCTAAAATTGCGGGGGAAGCCCCCCTCCTTCCTTCTGGAGAGCGTGGAAAGGGAAGAGCAGCTGGGCAGATACTCCTTTATCGCCACCAACCCGTCTTCGATGCTACAGGCAACCCAGGATGAAGCCATCCTTCTCCAGAACGGGGCGACGACCAAGTTCCCCCTCGGCCCACCGCCCAAGGGTCCAGACCCCCTTCATCTGATCAAAGGGCTGCTGGCTCAGCACCAAGCGGTATCCATCCCCGGGCTGCCCCGCTTCTTCGGCGGCGCCGTGGGCTACCTGGCCTACGATATGGTCAGGTTCTTCGAACGGCTGCCCGCCTGCGCCCGGGACGAGCTCCAGCTGCCCGACTGCCTCCTTCTGTTCACCGATACCCTGGTCATCTTCGACCATGTCCAACACAGGATCAAGATCGTCTGCAATGCCTCCATCGATGCCAACGCCATGACGGCATATCGGGAAGCCGGGGATAAGATCGATGCCATCATCTCCGCCCTGAACCGGCCGCTATCCGCGACGTTATCGGTCAATATCCCAGTTTCAGAGAGAGAGGGGGCAGCCCCGGATTTCGCCTCCAATTTCACCCAGAAGCAGTTCGAGGCGGCGGTGGAGGCGTGCAAAGAATATATCCTGGCCGGCGACGCCTTCCAGATCGTTCCTTCCCAGCGCCTTCGCCGCCAGACCAGCGCCCAGCCCTTCGCCATCTATCGCGCGCTGCGTATGCTCAACCCCTCGCCCTATATGTTCTATCTCGACTTCGACAAATTCCAGCTCATCGGCTCATCCCCGGAGATGCTGGTTAAGCTGGAGGAGGGACAGGCCGAAACCCGGCCTCTGGCCGGCACCAGGCCCAGGGGCAGGAGTAAAGCCGAGGATGAGGCCACCATAGCCGACCTCCTGGCCGACCCCAAGGAGCGGGCGGAACATGTTATGCTCGTCGATCTGGGCAGAAACGACCTGGGACGCGTCTGCGAGTACGGAGACGTCAAGGTGCCACTATACATGGGAATCGAGAAGTACTCCCATGTCATCCACATAGTCTCCGGGGTGGTGGGCAAGCTGGATAGAGGCAACGACGCCTTCGACCTGCTGCGCGCTTGCTTCCCTGCGGGCACCGTCACCGGGGCACCCAAGATCCGGGCCATGGAGATCATAAATGAGCTCGAAGGGCTCAAGCGCGGACCCTACGCCGGGGCAGTAGGCTATTTCAGCTTCACCGGAAACATGGATACCTGCATCGCCATCCGCTCTATCGTGATGAAGGGCGATACCGTCTATCTTCAGGCAGGCGCCGGCATCGTCGCCGACTCCCAGCCGACGCAGGAGTACAACGAGACCCTGAGAAAGATCGAGGTGCTGAAGAAGGCGGTTCACATGGCGGAAGGCGGGGGCCAAGGCTGAACCGGCATGACCCATTCGACAATCACCCTTGCTTTGCCTATAATGTAGCCATGGGAGAGGGCCCATGATCAGGGAAGCCATCGCCAAGCTGGTGGCAAGGGTGGACCTCAGCCAGCAGGAGGCCGAGGGGGTAATGCATGAGATCATGCACGGCGAAGCCACCCCGAGCCAGATAAGCGCCTTCCTCACCGCCCTGCGTATGAAGGGGGAAACCGTGGCCGAGATCACGGGCTGCGCCACGGCCATGCGCGCCAACGCCCTGGCGGTTAAGGCCAGGCAGAGGGAGCTGGTGGATACCTGTGGCACCGGCGGCGATGAGGTCGGCACCTTCAACATCTCCACCACCGTTGCCTTTGTCGTGGCCGGCGCCGGAGTGGCTGTGGCCAAGCATGGCAATCGCTCGGTATCCAGCCGCTGCGGCAGCGCCGATCTGCTTGAGTCCCTGGGGGCAAAGATCGAGCTTGGCCCGGAGGAGGCGGCCCGGTGCATCGACGAGGTGGGCATAGGCTTCCTTTTCGCCCCCCGCCTCCACCCGGCCATGAAACACGCCATGCCCTCGCGCCGGGAAATGGGCATCCGGACCATCTTCAACCTCCTGGGGCCGCTGACCAATCCCGCCTCGGCCACGGCGCAACTGCTGGGGGTCTATGACGCCGCCCTCACCGAGCCCCTGGCCCAGGTGCTGAGCCTGCTGGGGACGCACCAGGCCCTGGTGGTGCACGGGGCCAACGGCATGGACGAGCTTTCAACCACCGGCGCCAATAAGCTCACCCAGCTCAGAGATGGGGATATAACCACCTACTACCTTGAGCCAGGCCAGCTAGGGCTGAGCCCGGCCAGCCTGGAGGACCTCAAAGGGGGAAGGCCGGAGGAGAATGTCGAGATAACATTGGGGCTGCTCCGGGGGGACAAGGGGCCCAAGCGGG
>JAUVWM010000129.1 GCA_030604105.1 Dehalococcoidaceae bacterium | reverse complement strand
GGCCATGCCGAGAGGTTCTGGCAGATCTTCGCCAACGCAGCCACTACCTCAATACTCTGGTTTGAGGTTATGTTTTATATCTTATACTCCATCATCATTGTAACCGAGCTCTATTTCTTGATGCGAACCGATCTCATCGCCCTGAGAGAGGGTAACACCGGCATCAAGCAGCGACTTTACAGCTTCCTTTCGCTGGGTAGCCAGCGCCTGGATCAGGCCTCCAAGGATCGCGATATGAAGATAGTCAAGACCTTGGGCATCATCGGAATCGCCACAGCGATCGCAGTCCACGGCGGCACCGGTGCTGTCTTCGCCGTGGTCAAAGCTGTGTCCTATTGGCATTCCCCCCTGGTTCCCATTGCCTTCATCATCTCGGCTATAGCCTCTGGAGCCGGGCTTCTTCTATTTCTCCGCGCCTTTTTCTTCAAGCCAGCGCCTGACGAGCAGCAGTTTCTCTCCAGCCTAGCCAAGCTGGCTGTATTTCTGATTGCCTTGGACTGGCTGCCCATTATTTTTGAGTTCCTGGTAGACCTCTACGGAGGCATTCCCGCAGCTGTCGCTGCGGTTGAGGCTGCAGTTGCTGGGCCTAACTGGTGGGTATTCTGGTTCATACAATTAGCACTTGGACTGATCATCCCCATAATCATAGTGTTACTACCCTGGACCAGGAAATCCAGGGTGTGGCTGGGCGCTGCTGGCGCCTTCATAGTGATTGGCATTGTAGGATTCCGCTTGAATCTTGTGATAGCGGCCTTATACGTGGCTAGAATAACAGAGCTACCCAGCGCCTTTTTCTCGCCGCGGCTACTCGCTTCGTACTCGCCGACTGTGGTGGAGGTGATGAGCAGCATCGGCCTTTTAGCCTTGTTCATGGTTCTGATCTCACTGGGGCTGAAATTCCTGCCCCTGCAAACCCCTACAGAGAACACAGCCGACATAGAAGGAGGACGTTAGGTCATGGCAAGTGAGACAAGCAACACACGCAGAGATTTCCTGAAAACGGCCGCTCTGTTAGGCGGGAGCGCCGTTCTGGCGACGCAGGTTCCCAGGGTCCTCTCCGCACTGGGATCGTCAACTGCCAGGGCAGCAAGCTTTAATGACTACGACTATACCCTTAATAACCCGGAGAACATGATCCACAGCGTCTGCCTCCAGTGTCATGTCGCCTGCCCCATGCGCTGCAAATTCCAGCAGGGGGTGCTGGTCAAGATAGATGGCAACCCCTACAGCCCACAGAACCTTCTTCCGCACCTTGACTACGAGACCAGTCTGGAAGATGCGGCCAAAAGAGATGGCAGGATGTGCTCCAAAGGCCTAGCCGGGATAGAGACCCTCTACGACCCCTATCGCATTACCAAGGTGTTGAAACGGGCCGGGCCCAGGGGCTCCAACAAGTGGCAGACGATCTCCTTTGAGCAGGCGGTGGGCGAGATCTGCGAAGGCGGTGACCTCTTTGGCGAAGGGCATGTGGATGGGCTGAGGCAGATCTTTGCCCTGGGAGATGCCGAGCTGTCCAAGGCTATGGCCGATGATGTGGCCAAGATAAAAGCCAAGAAGATGACCGTGTCCCAATTCAAGGCTAAGTACAGTGATCGTCTCGATATGCTCATCGACCCCGACCACCCGGACAAGGGGCCCAAGAACAACCAGTTTACAGCGATTGCCGGGCGCGCCGAGCATGGGAGGAAGGAGCTTTTCAAGCGCTTTACCTTTGACACCTTCGGTTCCGTCAACTACTGGGACCACTACAATATCTGCGAGCCCAGCCATCACTTCGCCTACAATATGCTGACGGGCAAGACTCACATGAAGCCCGACTTGCTGAATAGCGAGTTAGTCATCTTCTGGGGCACCGGCGCCTATGAGGCCAACTTCGGCTCAACAACCATGGCGGAGAAGGTAACCAAGAGCCTGAGGGAGCGGAATTTCAAGATGGCCGTGGTCGACCCCAGGCTGTCCAAAACAGCGGGCAAGGCTCATTGGTGGCTCCCGGTAAAGCCAGGTGGGGATGCTGCCCTGGCTCTGGGCATGATCCGCTGGATCTTTGAGCACGAGCGCTATGATAGCACTTATCTGGCAAATGCGACCAAGGCCGCGGCCACTGCCGACGGCGAGAGAACCTATTCCAGCGCCACCCACCTGGTCAAGATCGAGGGCGAGCGGCCGACGAAGTTCCTCAGAGGCAATGAGGCTGGCCTCGGCGGCAGCGAAGACCAGTTCGTAGTCTCAGTCTCAGGGACCCCTACTCCGGTTACTCCCGGGGATACCAAGAATGCTGTCCATGGTGACCTGTTCGCATCGCCGACGGTAGGAGGCATCTCAACCAAAACGTCCCTTCTTCTCCTCAGGGAGAGGGCCTATGAAAAGAACCTTGCCGAATATGCCGATTTGAGCGGCATCGAGGAGAGACTCATTGTTGAGGTGGCCGATGAGTTCACCAGCCGTGGCAAGAAAGCAGTGACAGAGCTCTACCGCGGTGCCTGTCAGCACACCAGTGGTTACTATATTTGCCAGGCCGTCATTATTATGAACCTGCTCATCGGCAATATTGACTGGAAAGGGGGGCTGAGCAAGGGTGGTGGCCACTGGCACGAATGGGGTGGCAAGACGGCTAGCCGCTATAATTTCAACGAGATGCACCCCAACAAGCTCACCAAGTTCGGGATCACCCAGAGCAGGGGGGGCTGGCACTACGAGGACACCACCCTTTATCGCGAGCAAGGCTACCCGGCGAAGAGGCCTTTCTATCCCTTCATCGACGGCATGTACAGCGAGACCATTCCCAGCGCCGCCGATGAATATCCCTATCCGATGAAGGCGTTATTTATGGTCAAGGGGACACCGGCCCTGTCCATTCCCGGGGCCACCCAGGACACCATCAACACGCTTCGCGATCCGAAAAAGATCCCCCTGATCGTGTCCTGCGACATCGTCGTCGGCGAGACCAGCATGTACGCCGACTACATCATCCCCGATCTCACCTATATAGAGAGATGGGGCACGCCCCACGTAACTCCCGATGTCCAGACGGAGACGAGCAAGGTCCGACAGCCGGCGGCAGCCCCGCTAACCGAGACGATAACCGTGGAAGGCGAGGAAATGCCCATCTCCGCCGAGTCGTTCCTCATCGCTTGCGCCAAAAGGCTCGGCCTATCTGGTGTGGGCAAAGACGGCCTGGGAACCGGATGGGACTTCAACCGGCTCGAGGATTATTACCTGAAAGCAGCGGCCAACATCGCCTACGGTGACAAGGCCGGAGAGGAAGTCCCTGATGTCTCAACTGAGGAACGGGCCATTTTCGAACAGGCCCGGCGTCACCTGCCGGCCTCTGTATTCGACATCGAAAAATGGAAGGCAGCGGTTGGGAAGGACGAGTGGGCTAAGGTGGTCTATGTGCTGAACCGTGGCGGCCGCTTCGAGAACTTCGACAAGGCCTATAAGGGCAAATATCTTGGGCATACGCACGGCGGCCTTGTCCACGTCTACGCCGAGCCTGTAGCGAATGCCAAAAACAGCATAACCGGCGAAAACTTTGACGGCCTGCCCAAATACGAGCCGGTAAAGGATGCCGCAGGCAAAACTATTGATCCCCGTGATTATCCCTTCCACCTGATCACCTTCAAGGAAATCTTTGGTGGCCACTCTCGTACTGCCTCCAACTACTGGTGCAACTATTCGCTGCAACCGGAGAACTTTGTGTTGGTTAGCAAGAGCGATGCCCAGGCCTATGGGCTTAACGACGGAGATACGGTCAGGGTGGTCTCCCCATCTAGCGACGGGGTCATCGATCTTGGAGACGGGACCCAAACAAGGGTAGAGGGAAAGGTGAAGACGCTGGAGGGTATGAGGCCGGGCACGGTGGCTGTCTCCTGGCACTACGGGCACTGGAATGCCTATGGTGCCAGAGCTGGGATAGAGATAGACGGAGAGAGGATAACCCCAGATACGAGAAGGGCCAAGGGGCTTTGCCCCAATCCAGTGATGCAGGTAGATTCATCAATAGGCAAGGTCGGCCTCACGGATCCCATTGGCGGCAGCGCTGCCTTCTTTGATACCAAGGTCAAACTGGTGAAGGTATGATATGTCGCACTCTCGGACATGAGCCGCATTTGAGCAGTGAGATATGCCGTTTCACGTCGGAGCCCCAGGAGCTCGTCATTATCCTAGTTATGAGGATCCTCTCAGGTGTCAGCTAGCTTCCCAGGATTGGTAGTGGTATTGGCGAAGAGATACATGAACTCCAGAGGACTCAGTCAGGCACCATTATTGTCCTCCATGAGCTTAGCATCCGGCTGGTCAAGGCGGCCCACGTCAGGAGGCCAGCGCCGCATCATCTCACCACTGGCAACGGAGTTTTTCCATAACGTGGCCATCATC
>JAUVWM010000161.1 GCA_030604105.1 Dehalococcoidaceae bacterium | reverse complement strand
GTGGGCAATGACGGTAATTGGGTTCTTTGAATTGCGCGGGACGACTGATCGGGGAGGATCTTCGCGAGGTCCGCGCCTATCTGGGGAGTTTGCAGTCGCGAACCGGTATCATAGACCCGGAGGTGAAAGCCAACGAGAGCGGAGAAGCCACTTGGCTGGATTATCTTGATCGGCACAGGCCTGGAAGGCAGAGGCTGTATCGCTGACCCTGATTTCAGACAGCCTCATATCCTGCCTCCAGTGCTCGCTCATTCACTTCAATGAGCTTTCCACTGCCCTTGTCGCTGAGCATCCTGACCATTGCCCTCTTGATGATGTCCAGTGGGAATATGCCTGTAGCCTTGACCAGAGCACCGAGGGCCACCATGTTCGCTGCCCTGGGGTTGCCCAGTGAAGCAGCGATGTCATTTGCCGGTATGGTTAGTTCCGTTACATCGTTGCGTTCTACTCTGCGTGTGACAAGAGAAGAGTTAACCACTACCGTCCCTGCTTCAACCACAGCCTTTTCGAACCTCTCTAGAGAGGGAAGGTTCATGGCCACAAGTGCGGATGGGTTATCCACGACTGGCGAGCCGATTGGCTCATCGGAGAGCACTACTGTGCAGTTCGCCGTCCCTCCTCTCATCTCCGGTCCGTAGGAAGGGAGCCAGGTCACTTCCAGTCCGTAGTCTGCACCTGCCTGTGCGAGGAGCTTCCCGGCTAGAATCACCCCTTGCCCGCCGAAGCCAGCAAATATGAATGTGTTGTCCATTCTACACCCTGTCCACAAGGTCGCCGAGCGGGTACGACTTGACTACTTCATCTGCCAGCCGGCGATTAGTCTCAACCGGGCTCATTCGCCAATTGGTGGGGCAATTGGCGAGTATCTCCACTAATGAGTATCCCTTATCCTCGACCTGGTATTGGAAAGCCTTCTTTATCGCTCGTTTTGTTGCCATTATGCGCTTCTGGTCGTAGAGCGATTGACGGGTGACATAGACTGGGGCATCGAGCTGGGCAACAATCTCGGCGAAGCGGATAGGGTAGCCAGCAAGAGCGGGGTCTCTGCCGGTCGGACAACTGGTGGCCCACTGCCCAATCAAGGTGGTGGGTGCCATCTGCCCTCCGGTCATTCCGTAGATCTGATTATTGATGAAGACTACGGTGATGTTTTCCCCCCGATTGGCAGCGTGGATTGATTCTGCTGTCCCGATGGCGGCCAGGTCACCATCGCCCTGATAGGTAAAAACGATGAGGTGCGGGTTGACTCGCTTGATGCCCGTTGCCACTGCGCAGGCGCGACCGTGAGACGCCTGGATGCCATCGAAGTGGAACCATTCGTACATACTAACTGAACATCCGACGGGCGCCACCACCACGGTGCGTTCCTGGAGGCCGAGCTCGTCGATCGTGTGGGCGATGATTCTAGTAACCAAGCCGTGATGGCAACCGGGGCAATAGGTGAACTGCACATCGGTGAGGCTCTTAGGCCGTTCAAATACCTTGACCATGCTCTTCGCGTTAACTGGCATATCGCTTCACCTCTCTCAGGATGTCCTTGGGCGTGGGTACGAGTCCACCGAGTTTGCCGTAGAATGGAGTCTCAGCTCGCTCAGCCACCGCCAGGCGCACATCCTCTACCATCTGGCCGGCGTTCATCTCCACGGTCAGGATGGCATCCACCCGGCGCGAGAGGGCACGCAGTGGGGAATAGGGGAACGGCCATACGGTGATCGGTCGCAGCAGCCCGAGCTTAATCCCTTCGCTTCTTGCCATTCTGACCGCTGTCCTGGCGATTCGAGCCACTGAGCCGTAAGCAGCTACGACAAGGGTGGCATCAGCGGTCTCATGCTCTTCGTAACGTATCTCCTGCTCCTCTATCTGCTGATAACGGCGCTGGCGTTTGACGTTCCTGGCACTGAGCTCTGCAGGGTCTAAGAAGTAACTGCTTATACGGTTGGGTCTACGTCCCCTGGCGCCTGTGATGGCCCACGGTTTCGCCGGCAATGCGGCCGGGTCGACGGGCTCCGGGAACAGAACCGGCTCCATCATCTGACCGAGCATCCCATCAGCTAGAACCATCACTGGAACGCGGTATCTGTCTGCCAGCTCAAAGGCCAGCATCACCAGTTCAATCGATTCCGGAATGGTTGCCGGGGCGAGGACGATCATGCGGTAGTCACCATGTCCCCCTCCCTTGGTGGCCTGGAAGTAGTCCCCCTGCGCCGGGGCGATATTGCCGAGGCCCGGGCCGCCGCGAACGACGTTTATAAGGACAGTGGGCAAGTCGGCGCCAGCGAGATAGGATATGCCTTCCATCTTGAGGCTGATGCCGGGGCTGGAGGAGGAGGTCATGGTGCGCGCGCCGGCCGCCGAGGCGCCGTAGCACATGTTAATGGCCGCCACTTCGCTCTCTGCCTGGATGAAGATGCCCCCCACCTTAGGCATGTGAGCTGCCATATATTCCAGCAGCTCGTTCTGCGGCGTGATTGGATAACCGAAGTAGGCCCGGCAGCCGGCACGGATTCCGGCCTCGGCCATAGCTTCATTTCCTGTCATTAAGACTTCGTCTATGGTATCACTTCCCTTGCTTCGGTTTCTTCTCTCGATATACCTCAATCGCTATGTCGGGGCATGCCTGGGCGCAGAAGGCGCACCCGATGCAGCGCTCAGGTTCTTTCACCCAGATAATATTGTAGCCACTTTGATTATACTCCGTCGAATAGGCGAGCACATCCTGGGCACAGAAAGCTAGACACAGCCCGCAACCCTTGCACCGCTCCTTATCGATTACTATTTTTCCCTTGGGCATGTATGTCCCCTGTTTCCAAGCCCCTCTGCGCCTGGGGCCGCGATCTCCAGGAGGGCCGCCGCGTTCACCGTCTGATCTCAGCCAGCTTTTAGCCAGCCATCTTGGCTTTTCGAATCCTATCTTGGGCCAGTCGCAGTGCGGCCGCGAAAAGGGGCAGCTTCTCCTTTCGTGACATGTCGATCATTTCCTTGCCTCGGTCATAGATTCTCCTTATGTCAGCGAAGGCTCTT
>JAUVWM010000009.1 GCA_030604105.1 Dehalococcoidaceae bacterium | reverse complement strand
GGTTGAGGGACTGGGCCTGGCGGGGATGACGGAGACACCCATTGTAGTGGTGAATGGTCAGCGCTCAGGCCCGGCCATTGGCCTGCCTACCAGGACAGAGCAGGGCGATCTGGAGTTTGCCATCCACGCCTCCCATGGGGAGTTCCCTCGTGCTGTCCTGGCCCCGGCTACCATTGAAGATGCCTTCTGGCTGACCATCAAGGCCTTCAATCTGGCGGAAAAGTACCAGCTACCTGTAATTCTGCTGACCGATCAGCACCTGGCCAGCTCCTACGCCACGGTGGAAAAATTCGACCTTTCGCAGGTAACTATCGACAGGGGCCGGCTGCTTTCCAAGATGGAGGCGGCCGAGCCGGGGGAATATAAGAGACACCGGATCACCGAATCTGGCATATCCCCCAGGGCTCTACCCCTTGAGGGGGTCGGCCTGGTGGTGACGGACGCTGACGAGCATGACGAAGCCGGGCACATGATTGAGGATGCGGAGACCAGGACGGTGATGATGCTGAAGCGGCTCCGCAAGCTGGAAGGACTGAGGGAGGAGATCGCCCAACCCCGGACCTACGGCCCGGCGCAAACGGAGACGACCCTGATAGGCTGGGGCAGCACCTACGGCGCTCTCAGGGAAGCGGTGGACCTGGCAACCCGGGACGGCCTGGAGGTGAATCTCGTCCACCTGAATGAGATCTGGCCTTTCCCTGCCGAGGCCATGGCCCGGGCCCTGGACGGGTCTAAGAGGAGCTTGGTGGTGGAGAACAACGCCACCGCTCAGATGGCCCACCTGCTTCGGGCTGAGACTGGCCATCAGGCCACGGGCAATATCCTCAAGTTCGACGGTCGCCCCTTCACTCCGGCCCACATCGTGAGACAGCTCAAGCAGGAGGTATCCTAGCTATGGTCAAGATAGCTGACTATGCAGGGGGCTCTTCCACCTGGTGCCCGGGATGTGGCAATTTCGGCATCTTGACGGCGGTAAAGCGGGCTCTGGTGGAGCTCGATATCGATCCCTACAGGGTGCTCATGGTCTCGGGCATCGGTCAGGCGGGGAAGCTGCCCCACTACACGAGATGCAATGTGCTCAATGTGCTCCACGGCAGAACGCTGCCGGCCGCGGCCGGGGCCAAGATAGCCAACCCCGAACTGGTGGTCATTGCCGTGGGAGGCGATGGAGACGGCTACGGGGAGGGAGGCAACCATTTCCTCCACTCTGTGCGCCGCAACCACGACATCACCTACCTGGTGCATAATAACCAGGTCTATGCTCTGACCAAGGGCCAGGCATCGCCTACCAGCGACCTGGGTTTCGTCACCAAGACCACCCCGGGGGGGGCAGGGACAGCGATGAACCCCCTGGCCGTGGCCATAGCCGCCGAGGGCAGTTTCGTGGCCAGGGGTTTCGCTGGCGACGTAGACCACCTGGTGGGGCTGATCAAGCTAGGCATTGAGCACCGGGGTTTTTCCCTCATTGACGTGCTCCAGCCCTGTGTCACTTTTAACCATAAGAACACCTATAGCTGGTACCGCGAGAGGGTGTACAGGCTGGAGGGATCCGGTTACGACCCCGGCAACAAGCTCGCCGCCTTTGACAAGGCCCAGGAGTGGGGCGACCGAATACCTCTGGGGGTGATCTACAGGAAGGAGACAGCCACCTTCGAGGAGCAGCTTCCGGCTTTGAGAAAGGGGCCTCTGTTCAAGCAGAGGGTCGAACCCGGGCAGATCGAGAAGCTGCTCGATGAGTTCCTGTAGTGAGGATGGCCCTGTATTCGATCTGCGGCCGAGGAATCGCTAATGTCATAAAGCCCGGCTGAATAGCACGGCGGAAAGGAGACAATTGAGATGAGAAGGATGACCGAGACGAATCTGAACAGCGCCTACTCCGGTGAGAGCATGGCCCATATGAGGTACCTTGTCTACGGCGATGTTGCCGACTCGGAGGGAAAGCCCAACATAGCCCGGCTCTTCCGGTCCATCGCCTTTGCGGAAAGGGTGCATGCCACCAACCACTACCAGGAGCTCGGGGCTATCGGTTCCAGCGTTCAAAACCTCCAGGTGGCCATCGATGGCGAGACCTACGAGGTAGACGAGATGTACCCTGCCTATAAAGCCGTGGCCGAGCTTCAGGGTGAAAAAGGCGCTCAGCGCACCGCCGATTGGGCCTGGCAGGCGGAGCGAATCCATGCCGCCATGTATCAGAAGGCAAGGCAGGCGGCGGAGAGCGGCCAGGACATGGATTTGGGGCCAATGTTCATCTGCGAGGTGTGCGGCTACACGGTAGAGGGACAAGCTCCCGCTAGCTGCCCCCTTTGCAAAGCGCCGAGAGACAGGTTCAGGCAGTTCTAGAGAGGTAAAATAATGGAAGAAGACGTGGTCGAGGCGCTGGAGATACTGAGGCAGGCTATGCAGTTCGAGCGGGAAGGCCATGAGTTCTACCTGAAGGCTGCCCAAACCACGCGGGACGAAAAGGGGCAAGAGACATTTCGCGTGCTGGCCAATGACGAAGAAAAACACTTCGACTTGGTGAAAAGGCAATACCGTGCTTTGAGAGAGGATAGGAAGTGGGCTAGCTTTCCCGAGGTTAAGAAAACGCGCAGAGACTTAGATAAACCTCTTTTCTCCAAGGGTAAGGAAGCTTTGGAGAAGGCGGTCACTGCCAAGTCCAGCGATCTGGATGCCCTGCTTTTTGGCCTGGATATTGAGGACAGGAGTTATGATCTCTATAGGCGGGCAGCTTTGGAAACCGTGGAGCCTCTGGGTAAGGCTATGTTCGAATTCCTGGCTGGGGAGGAAAGAGGCCATTTCGATATTCTGATGATGAGGTATGAATACCTGGCCGGGCCTGTAGCCTGGCAAGCCTGAGGCGCGATTCCGGGCGGCGCGGCACGGTGGCTGCGTGATATGCCGGAGGGCAAATGCGCAGCTTATATGATCCAAATCATGGTGAAGGGCGTGGGGCCTGGCTTATCATGGTGATAGCGAATAGAGATGCTGCCCGGTCGGGAGCATCGTAGGAGGCACAAGATGGCGACAAAGGTGTTGAGAAAGATCGTAAGGATCGATGAGGAGAAGTGTGATGGCTGTGGGGTATGTGTCCCGGCCTGCGCCGAGGGAGCCCTCCAGATCATCGATGGGAAGGCGAGACTGATAAGCGAGACCTTCTGCGACGGCCTCGGTGCCTGTCTCGGCGAATGCCCCCAGGGGGCGATCATCATCGAGGAGCGAGAGAGCGAAGACTTCGACGAGGAGGCGGTCAGGCTCCATTTACAGGCGGAAGAAGCGGTCTCTGAGCCGCTCCCCTGCGGGTGCCCTTCGGCCACTGTCACCCAGTTTGAGACAGGAACCGACGACCATGCCCCGGTGGCCGATGAAGCCTCTCCCGTGCCCATGCTCAGCCACTGGCCGGTTCAGCTCACACTTATTCCGCCCACCGCGCCCTTCCTTCGCGACGCCGACCTGATACTGGCGGCGGACTGCGTTCCCTTCGCCTATGCCGGCTTTCACCGGGATTTCCTCAAGGGCCATGCCCTGGTGATAGGCTGCCCCAAGCTGGACGACTTCGAGGCTCATCAGAGTAAGCTCGCCGCCATCCTGGGCCATTCGGGGGTGCGGAGCCTTACCGTGGTGCATATGGAGGTGCCCTGCTGCTTTGGCCTGGTCCACATGGCGGAACAGGCGATCAAGGCCAGCGGCCAGGACATCCCCTTCAGGGAGGTAACTATAGGGGTTAAGGGCGACCTAAAGTCCTGATCCCGGCAAAAAAGGAGGCGGCGAGATGGCGACGAAAGAGGAATTGAAGCAAGTCCTCAGGGAGCTCAACGAGCAGGGCGACGTCCCTGCGGTCAAGGCCAGGGCGGCTGAGCTCCTCAGGGGGGTGGACGCGCATACCCTGTCCCTCGCTGAACAGGAGCTTGAGCAGGAGGGCATGGACGATGAGGCGTTGAGAAAACTATGCGCAGTGCATCTGGAGGTTCTCGGAGAGGGGCTTGAGCAGCAAAGGCCGGAGGTAGCGGCGGCCCATCCCATAGGCATACTCATGGATGAGCACAAGATAATCCTCCAGAACCTCGAGGAGCTCCGCGAGATATCGGACAGGGTGAGGGCTGCCGCGCGCCTCAGCGAGATCGAGGGGCAGCTGCCCCGCCTCAAGGCGATCTCCCACCTTCTTCTCGATACCGAGAGTCACCACAGGAGGGAGGAGGAGACGATATTCCCCAGGCTGGAGAGTTACGGCGTCACCGGGCCTCCCCGGATAATGCGGCAGGAGCACGAGGAGCTGAGGGCGAAAAAAAGGAGGCTGGCCGAGCTGGTGGAGCAGGCGGGCAGCACCAGCTACGAGGAGCTGGCAAAGGAGCTGGCCCACGTGGGCCACTACATAGCCACCACCCTGAAGGACCATATCTACAAGGAGGACAATATTCTCTATCCCACAGCCTTAAGCACCCTGGAGCCGGAGGAGTGGCCTGAAGTGCTCAAGGAGTTTGAGGGGATTGGGTATTGCTGCTTCACCCCCCACTGAGCAGCCGGCGGCGATAGTTTGACCGAAGGCTAAAGGAAAGAATGTCCAAGATATTCGACAGGCTCAACGATAAGAAGGTCAGGGACCTGAGGGTGTTGGCTGATTTCATCTCTATCTTCTGCCGGGAAAATCATCGGGCGGAGGCCAAAGGCCCCTTTCCCATAAAGGACGACAGGTTGCGCCAGAGCCTGGGAGGCAAGGACCTGGTACTGTGTCAAGATTGCCGCAAGCTGGTGGAACATGGCATAGCCAAGCTGCTCTTGTGCCCCTATGACCCTAAGCCGATGTGCAAGAAATGTGAGACCCACTGTTATGCCCCGGGCTACAGGGAGAGGGTTCGGGAGGTTATGAGATTTTCCGGCCTGCACCTGATCAAACACGGCCGGCTGGATTTAATGGCTCATTACCTATTTTGAGAGGGAGTAATGGACGCCACCCGAGCGGCGCTGACGAGTGCGATGGAAGCCTACTTCGAGGGAGATGCCAAGAGAATCAACCATGCCCGTAGGGTAACGGAGTACGCCGAGGAGCTGTTGAAACGGGAGGGAGGAGACTACTTAACAGTGATTGGGGCGTCGGTGCTTCATGATATAGGGATTCACCAGGCCCAAGAGAAGTATGGCAGCACGATTGGCAGATATCAGGAGAAAGAGAGGGGCCACCTATTGCCCGGCGCATCTTAACCGAATTGGGGTTTGAGCGAGATCAAATCGAGGAAATCTGCGAGATCATCGCTCACCATCACAGCCCGGGAAAGATAACCACCAGGAACTTTGAAGTACTCTACGATGCCGACTGGCTGGTAAATTTGAGAGAAGAGTATGATATTCAGGATAGGGACAAACTGGCCAACATTATTGAGAAGGTGTTTCTCACTCAGGGCGGCAAGGCCCTGGCCAGGGAGATCTACCTACAAGGGGCTGACTGAGACCACCTCGCTGAGCTGCCCCATCAAGATACTTATGCCGTCGCCATCGCTGGCGTGGACGAAGAGCGGTGATGGGGATTTGCTATGCCCGCGAGGCGAGGCGGGCTGGTCTTTCTAGGTCGAGGTTACGCAGTATCTCAGTTACCGCCTGGCTGCGGTTCAGCGTGTAGAAGTGGAAGTAGCGCACGCCGTTCCTCCATAGATCCTCGCATTGCCTGGTGGCAAAGTCTATGCCTATCCTTCGAGCCTCCTCCGGGGAAGCCGCGCTCTCCATCCGGCGCACCAGGGATGCCGGCAGGGTGGCACCACACATCTGGCTGAACCTCTTTATCCTCCCGATATCGGTGACGGGCATGATGCCAGGGATGATCGGAACGCGGATACCGGCCCTCTCCGCCCTGTCCACGAGATCATAGAAGAAGCGGTAGGCGAAGAACATCTGGGTGATGGCGAAATCAGCCCCGGCATCGATCTTCTGTTTTGTATAGAACAGGTCCGCCTCCAGGCTGGGAGCTTCGGGGTGACCCTCCGGGTATACCGCCACCCCAACAGAGAAGCCGTTGAAGGAAGCGGCAAGCTGCACCAGGTCCTGGGCGTGGCACAGGCTGGCCTCGGGAGCGGATTTCGCTGTCCCGCTCGGTGGGTCTCCCCTGAGAGCCAGGATGTTTTCGATGCCCAGCTCCAGGTAATCGCGGAGGATGTCGCTCAGCTCCTCCTCGCTTTGGTCAACGCAGGTGAGGTGCGGCATTGGCGTAAGGGAGGTTTCCTCTTTGATGCGCTTTATCAGCTGTCTGGTGTTTTTAGTGGTGCCGCCCCCGGCACCGTAGGTCACTGAGACGAAGGTGGGCTCGAAGGGTTCCAGCCTGGCTATCGCCTCAAACAGCCGGTCTTCATCCTCCTTGCTCTTAGGAGGGAAGAACTCGAACGATATGCTCCGGCGCTGCCGTGCAATAAGCTCCTTTATCTTCATCGCTCACCTCCTCCACAAGGCTCAGCCATCCCTTCCTCTAACTCTATTCCAAGATAGCAATTGTCAGCTTGGGTGCATATGACTTTTGTCACAAAACGCCGCTCCCTTCTTGACCCGAAGCTCATAATCCCTTAACATCTGCTGTGAGTGTCTCGAAAAGATAAGGTCATCCTCGCGAGCCAGAGGCAGGCTAAAGGCGGTATTTTTTACGGGTGGTGGATTGTCGCCGCCTGCTTCGGGATTTATATGTGGGGCGCGGGGGCCTTCTTCTACGGCTTCACCGCTTTCTTTAACCCCATCAAAGACGAGTTCGGCTGGGGAGCTACCGTCACCTCAGTGGCGTTTGCCCTGCGCAGCATGGAGTCGGGCCTCGCCGATATATTTGTGGGCTTTCTGGTGGACCGCTTTGGCCCTCGAAGGCTTATGCTGATCGGCATTCTCATCATGGGCGCGGGCTTCATTGCCCTTGGCTTCATTGGCTCTCTCTGGTCCTTCTACGCTGCCGTGGCTGGCATCGCTATCGGGCTGAGTTGCTGCGTGGGGCCGGTGGGAGTGGCCGCGGTGGCCAACTGGTTTGTCAGGAAGAGGGGCCGGGCCCTGGGCTTTTTGGTGGCCGGAGCTGGAGTTGGCGGCCTCCTCGTCCCCCTGATTCGCTGGTCTATCGACCTCAGCGACTGGCGCTTTACCGCCATTCTCCTGGGCCTGGCCACCTGGGCCCTGGGCATCCCCCTCACCATGGCGCTGAGGCACAAGCCGGAGCAGTATGGTTACCTGCCTGATGGAGACCGGCCGGGCGAGGTGGTGCCGGAGACGGCGGCTCAGCGGAGGGGGCAGGGTGGCTACGAGTTCAGCGTGAAGGAGGCCCTGAGGACCCGAAGCTTCTGGTTCCTGGCCATGGCCTATGCCACTGCCTTTACCGCCCTCATGGCGGTCACCCCTCACATTATGCCGTACCTCACCAGCGACGATGTGGGCCTATCCGATGGGACAGCTGCCTTTATGGTAACCCTGATGACCGTCTCCAGCATCGCTGGCCGGTTGGGGTTTGGCTGGCTGGGAGACTATTTCCCCAAGAGATATATCATCGCCGGGTGCTTTTTCGTCCAGGCGCTAGCCGTCCTTTTCTTCGCCTATAGCGGGAGCCTGTGGCAGGTGCTCCTGTTCGTTTTCGTCTTCGGCCCTGCCTACGGCGGCAGCATCCCTCTCCGGGCTGCCGTCCAGGGAGACTACTTTGGCCGCAAGTCCTTCGGTTCCATCTTCGGGATCATGGCGGCCATAGGCACCCTTTTGGGGATGATGAGCCCCATCTTGGCCGGGGCGATTTTTGACGTCACCGGCAGCTACCGGATAGCCTGGGTGATACTGGGGCTGGTGGCGGTGGCTGCCGTCCCCCTGATCTTGCTGGCGCGGCCGCCAGGCCCACCTCAGCCCGAAGGGCGACCGGAAGGCGAGCCGCCGGATATGCCACCCACCAGCTTCGCTTGAGCCGTTACTTTATTGACAGCCACTATATTGGATATTAGAATGAGGCTACGTCGACATATTAGGCAGAGTCAGAGTTCGTCTGTATGGCCGGCAGGCGAAATAGGTCAAATTCTGATTAAGAAAGAATAGCATGTCGAACGAGATCGCTATTCTGGCAGGAACAGCTGCCATCATAGGATTTGCTCATACTATCTTAGGCCCGGACCACTATTTACCCTTTATTGTGCTGTCCAAGGCGAGGCAATGGAGTAGCTTTAAGACGGTTGTGATTACACTTCTATGTGGCATTGGCCACATATTGAGTTCTGTTGTTTTAGGGTTTATAGGCATTGCTCTAGGCCTTGCTGTTTTTGAATTGGAAGCGGTTGAATCATTTCGGGGCGAGCTAGCCGCCTGGCTTCTTATCGCATTTGGGTTTACATATTTTATTTGGGGCGTGCATAGGGCAATTCGCAGCAGACCCCACGATCATTTACATCTACACAAAGATGAAAATGCCCATTTGCATCCCCATGGGCACACAGACCATTCTCACGTTCACACTTCAAAATCCGGCAGTTTAACCCCGTGGATTCTTTTCATAGTATTCCTGTTTGGCCCTTGCGAGCCGCTGATTCCCATTCTGATGTACCCGGCAGCCGAGAGCAATATGATGGGTGTAGCCCTAGTCGCATCTATCTTTGGCTTGGTGACTATTGCCACCATGCTGTGTATGGTCCTGGCTTCATTATACGGCTTGTCAAAGTTACCGCTTGCCAAGCTCGAAAGATACTCTCATGGCCTGGCTGGCTTGGCAATTCTTCTCTGCGGTGGTGCCATAAAGTTCTTGGGGCTATAACATCTTGAGCCGCTTCGCCCAGCAAGGTTCCCTCAAATCTGCCTTAGAGTCCTTTCCTCTGCAATACTGACTAGGCTTGGCCCTGACAGGCCAGAACGTCGATAATATTATAGTAATAGGAAGAGGGCAGCAGAAGCCGACCAGAAAGGGCCAACCTATAGCTGCCAGACACTCGTGAGCTGCTGAAAATCGACGATCCCGCTTTCAGCTATGTTTTCAACCTCGACCCCTGCCTCCACCGCTGCGGCCACCGGGTTGAGGCCGCCGAGCAGCACCACGCCAACCCGATTCAAGCCCACCGCAATCTGGCAAACCGGCTCGCTGGTGTTGCCCAGGACATTGACTCCGCTGATGCCAGCCTCTTTCAGCCTGGCAACGGTCTCCTCGACGATCGACCTCGACGGTGCCGGGACCTCCCGGAAATTGGCCAGTATCCTGCCGTTGCCGGTCCTGGCGGCTTCGCCCACGCTTGTCATCCTGGCGCGGATGTATTGCTCGGAGGGGTCTAGAGACGTGCCCCCGTAGTTGATTATAGCTACAAAGCGCCTTGGCTTCGAGTTCGTGATTTCCAGCACCCCACCGAATCTGGATTCTGCTGGGACACCCGCCTTAAGCAGGACCCCGTTTATGGTCACGCTACACATGGTAGCCAGACCCACTTTCCCGCTGGGTACGACCACATCGCCCAGTTTCTCGCCTTCAGAGGCTACTGCTACCAGGTCGCTGACACATAGCCCGGCCTTAAATGCCTCTTTCATGGACACCAGGGCTGCCTTGAACTCATCCTGGCCGAAGAGCGAGGTGTTGATGACAACTTGCCCGGTTCGCCTGACTGGGTCAAAGGTGGTGCGAAAGGCCAAGAGTTCGAGCCTCTCCAGGATGAAGCCAACTTGATCGGGCGCCAGCGCCATTCGTAATTCCTCAAGGCCGTGTGGTGTGATCATTCTGCCATCTCGGCCCAGAGGCTGGGTATAGCCTCGCTCGTCTGTTATCCTCAGGTGGTATCTGACTGCTCTTTCGCTCAAGAAAATTCCGTGGCGCTCGAGCTCCCGGGCTATCGTTATCGACCCCAGCGGCTCAGAGGACTCACTCAGAACCTTGAGAATGACTATGATCTTCTTTTCCGCGTCGGAGGTAGCACCTTGTACCATAGAACCTCTCCTAACGTCCTGGGCAGGCTGAGGCCATTATATCACCCTGGACAAGTAGCTGACAGAGCTCATCGATCTCTTTCAATCCATCAGTGGGCCATAAGCGGAGACCACGCGCCTTACCATCCCCTGAACCGATTCGTAATGGGCAGCCTCCTGTCCCGGCCAAAGGCCCTGGGCGTTATCTTGACCCCTGGGGGCGCCTGGCGGCGCTTATACTCGCTTATGTCAACTAATCGGGCGGCCTGCCTGACCACCTCCTCATCGATTCCCATGGCCGTGATCTGCTCAACGCTCTTGTCCTCCTCGACGTAAGCTGTCAGGACAGGGTCAAGCAGGTCATACGGAGGCAGGCTGTCGATATCCTTTTGCTCCGGCCTCAGCTCGGCCGAGGGCGTTTTCTCCATGACAGTGGAGGGTATCAGTTCCAACCCCGCCAGCGAGTTTCGGTAGCCGGCGAGCTCGTAGACCATGGTCTTGGGCACATCCTTTATCACCGCAAAGCCGCCCGCCATGTCCCCATATAACGTGGTGTAGCCGGTGGCCATCTCGCTTTTGTTTCCTGTGGTGAGAACGAGCCAGCCAAATTTGTTTGATAACGCCATCAGGATGTTGCCCCTGATGCGGGCTTGGATGTTCTCCTCGGCCGTATCGTGCTCAGTCCCTTCAAAGGATGCGGCCAGCATCTCCAGATAGGACTGGAAGACCTTGTCGATGGGGATGGTCAAGAGCTTGATGCCCAGGTTATGGGCCAGCAACTCGGCGTCCGATATGCTGCCAGGGGAGGAGTATCTGGAAGGCATCGCCACCCCCACCACGTTTGCCGGCCCCAGGCCGTCGACGGCGATGGCGGCCACCAGGCTGGAATCTATGCCTCCGGAAAGACCTATCAGTACCTTGGCGAAGCCATTCTTGCGGATATAGTCTCGCGTGCCCAGCACCAGCGCATCATAGACCTCCCCCGGGACGCCGCGCACCTGAAGCTGCCGTTGCGGCAGCGGCGGTTTCGGGGCGGTGGAGGGCGCCTCGGATACCACGGTTTTAGCTCCACACCACCGCAGCTCTTCTCTCAGCAGCGGCCCCTTCCTCCACCTGGGGTCGTGAAGGCGCGTCCGAAACACGGCCTCTACATCGAGATCGGCCACCACCAGGTCTTCCTCGAACTGTTTGCCCCTGATTATCAGCTGTCCCTTCTCATCCAGCACCATGCTCTGGCCATCGAAGACCAGCTCGTCCTGCCCGCCCACCAGGTTATTGTGAGCTATGATGGCCACATTGTCCGAGGCGCGGGTCCCCAGCATCCTCTCCCTGAAGTTTCCCCTGCCGAAATGGTATGGCGAGGCACTTATGTTCACTATTACCTCGGCGCCGGTGTAGGCTTGTGCCGTAGCTGGCCCGGCCTCATACCAGATGTCCTCGCAGATGTTGATGCCGACGCCAACGCCGGCTATGACATAGACTGGGCATTCTTTGCCTGACTGGAAGTAGCGATTCTCGTCGAAAACCCCGTAATTGGGCAGGTATATCTTGTGATAGACGCCAGCGAGCTTCCCGTCATGGATCACTGCGGCAGCGTTATAGATATCGCCTCCGGCATCGACGAAGCCAACCACAATGCTGAGCCCTGACGAGCCCTCAACCACCTTGTTCAGACATCTTAGGTTCTCCTCGATGAACTGTGGCTTGAGCAGAAGGTCCTCCGGCGGGTAGCCGCAGATGGCAAGCTCGGGGAAGGTAAGGAGGTCTACCCCTAAAGACCTGGCCTCGGCGATAGCCTTCAGGATCTTCTCCGTGTTGCCCGCAAAATCGCCCACGGTAGCATTGATCTGAGCCATGCCAATTCGCAGCCGGCGCATGCTACTTCCTCCTGCTTGTCCCAGACTAACACCTAATCACAGCATAGGCAAGTATCTCTCTCACTCTGCTCAGTGAGCCCGATAGCCTCCCACAGGCTGTCGGGCAGGGTTCCTATCCCCCTCTCTGCCTCTCCTCCTCGGTCATCTCATACACGTTTTCCTCCACAGGATTTGGTCACCATTTTTCTCCCCCATTCCGTTTAGATGGCGCTTTCGCCTTCATCGCCGGTCCTACCTCGTACCGCCCCCTCCATAAGGCCCAAAAGCTTCTTAACTCCCCATAGTCGATTACCCCGCTCATGGCGTGATTGATCACCTCTATCCCCGCTTCCATAGCGGCTGCCACCGGGTTAAGCCCGCTCTGAAGGATCATTCCAACCTTATTTAACTCTGCCGGGACTTGGCATATCGGCTCGCTCATCTCCCCCATCATAACTAGGCCCTCGAGGCCAGCCCCCTTTAATCTCTCAACCATGGTCTCCATCAGTGGCCGACAGGGGGCCGGAAGCTGGCGAAAGTTAGCCAGTATCTTGCCCTCGCCTCTGCTTGCTGCCTCGGCGACGCTGGTCATCTTGCTGGCAATAAATACCTCGGAAGGGTCTAGCGAGCAAGCGGCGTACTCTATCAGCTCAATAAACCGAAGTGGCCTGCCACCGCGAACCTGGAGTATGCCCCCAAATTTGGAATCTAGCGGGATGCCAGCTTTTAACAGGGCACCGCTTATGGCGATACTCGACACTGTGGCCAGGCCCACCTTACCCTGGGGCACAGTCACCTCCCCCAGCCTCTCCCCCTCAGCAGCCACGGCCACCAGGTCAGTGACACAAAACCCGGCTCCGAAGGCGTCTTTCATTGCCTCCAGGGCGTGAGCGAATTCATCTTTGGGGAACAGGGATGTGTTGATAGGGACCTCATCGGCGAGACTATCCAGGTTGAGAGACGTCCGATAGGCCAGCAGCTCGATCCTGGCGGCTATGGAGCCTACCCTGTCACTGACTACTAAGGCGCTCTTAAGCTCCTCGACCCCTCTTTGGGTAATTGACCTGCCATCCCTCCTCCCCACAGCGTGGGTAAGGCCTCGCTCATCCATCAGCTTGAGGTGGTACCTCACTGCCCTCTCGCCCAGGTCGATGCCCAGACCACCCAGCCGACAGGCGATAACCCTGCCACCAAGTGGCTCAGGGGAATCGCTGAGAACTCTTAGAATCGCTACTAGCTTCCTCTCTACCTCTCGGCTCTCCTGACCTATCATGTCTCACCTCTCCTTAATAAGCGTAGAGCCTGCCATAAGGTCTGATCCAGAGCGGAAATAGCTTGGTAAACCTGTGTTTCAATATCGCCTGGGCATCATAGCCGAAATGAGCTGCAAACTCGCCGACAAACCCCTGAAGGGTCTGGTGGTCCTTCTCTTCCAGCTCGGCAACGCCTACCTCTTTACCCAGTTGAAAAGCTTCGACGCTGCCCCTCAGGTAAATAATACCCCCGTGCATCCCGGTGCCGATGTAATTGGCTTTGTGATGTTCCCCCTCTTTCAGGTTGAGGCCGAGGAGGATCAGGATGCCGCCGGCCATGTATTCGCCGAGGAAGTCCTGAGCGGTGCCTCCGATCACCAGCGCTGGCCTCCTATCCTGATACTCCTTCATGTGGATGCCAGCCCTGTAGCCCACGTCTTCTCGGACGAAGATCTTTCCTCCCCGGGCTGATAGGCCGCTGATATCCCCGGCATGACCGTGAACGATTATTTCGCCGTTGTTCATGGTGTTGCCGCAGCCGTCCTGGGCGTTGCCGCGAACGGTGATCCGCGGCCCATCCATGAACGCCCCCAGGTCGTTGCCCGGAGTGCCAAATATCTCGATCTCCACCGGCCTGCCCAGATCGGTGCCGATATATCTCTGGCCGCAGACATTTCGAAGCTCAATCCTCTGAGTCCCATTCGAGACCACCTCCCTCAGCCTGGCGTTGAGCTCGCGATAGAGAAGGCCGCTGGCGTCGATCTTCACCGCCCGGTTAGCTTTCTTTGTCATCTCAGCTTCCTGCCATCCTTACTCCCAGGATCTCAAGCTCGGTCTCGTTAAGCCCAACGCCTCTCAGGTGCAGGCGGTTGCCCCGCAGGCTCTCCAGGGCATTGATGCCCATGCCGCCCAGTATGTCCTTGAGCTCCAGGCTCCAGCTGCGGAGCAGGTTAGCCAGCCGCCTGGCCCCGATATCGGGGTTGAGCCTCTTGGTCAGGGCCAGGTCGGTGGTGCAGATACCCCAGGCGCATTTTCCGGTATGGCATTGCTGGCAGAGGGTGCAGCCCAGGGCAATGAGAGCCGCGGTCCCGATGTAGACGGCATCGGCGCCGAGGGCGATCGCCTTGGCTACATCGCCGCTGTTCCTGATTCCCCCTGAGATCACGACTGAGGCCTGGTTGCGTATCCCTTCCTGTCTCAGCCGGGTATCTACCGAGGCCAGAGCCATCTCGATGGGGATGCCGACGTTATCGCGGATGATCTTGGGCGCAGCGCCGGTAGCCCCCCGCAGCCCATCGAGGACTATGATGTCTGCCCCTGCCCGCACCATGCCGCTGGCAATGGCCGCCGAGTTGTGGACGGCGGCTATCTTGACCGATATCGGCTTGGTATAGTTCGTCGCCTCTTTCAGGGCGTAGACGAGCTGTGCCAGGTCCTCGATGGAGTAGATATCGTGCTGCGGCGCCGGGGATAAGGCATCTGTACCTGTGGGGATCATTCTCGTCATGGATACCTCGGCGCTCACCTTTTCGCCGGGAAGGTGCCCCCCTATGCCGGGCTTAGCCCCCTGTCCGATCTTGATCTCGACCACTCTGGATACGTCGAGGTACTTGGGGTGGACGCCGAAGCGCCCCGATGCTACCTGGACGATGGTGTTGTTTCCGTACTCATATAGCTTGGGATGAAGCCCTCCCTCGCCGGTGTTCCACAGGGTGCCCGCCTCGGTGGCAGCCCTGGCCAGGGACTCATGCACGTTGATGCTCACCGCACCGTAGGACATGGCGGCAAACATCACCGGCACCTCGATCCTGACCTGAGGGGCAAGCTCCGTTTTCAGGCCGGGGTAATCCCGATCTATTTCCACCCTGTCTGGCTTTCGACCAAGGTAGGTGGCGAGCTCCATCGGCTCACGAAGCGGGTCAATGGAGGGGTTGGTCACCTGGCTGGCATTCAGGACCAGATGGTCCCAGTATATGCGGTAGCCCTTGTCGTTGCCCATCCCGGTGAGAAGGACACCGCCGGTCTCGGCCTGCTTGATGATGTCCTCGATGACCTCAGGACGCCAGTTGTAGTTCTCTCTGTAGTCCAGGGGGTTTCTCCTGATGGTCAGGGCCTGGGTGGGACAGAACAGCACACAGCGATGACAGCCAACGCAGCTGTCCGGGCGACTCCTCACCTCGTCGTCCTCGGCGTCATAGTAGTGCGTGTCAAAGGCGCACTGGTTGACACACACCTGGCACTGGATGCATCGCTCAGGGTCTCGCTCAACGATAAACTTCGGCGGCAGATAGGTCTTCAACTTGCTCCCCTACCTTCTTACAGGTATCCCTCTTTCACTCAGGTATTCCTTCGCCTGGCAGATTGAATAGGTCCGGTAGTGAAAGATACTGGCGGCAAGAACAGCGTCAGCCTTGCCGGCGACCAGCGCCTGGTGGAGGTGCTCAAGGCTCCCCGCCCCACCGCTGGCGATCACTGGCACCGTCACCGCCTCACTGATAGCGCTGGTCAGCTCCAGGTCATACCCGGTGCCATGGCCATCGGCGTCCCAGCTGGTAACGAGCAGCTCCCCGGCACCCAGGTCGACGGCCTGTCGTGCCCACTGGATGGCGTCGATCCCCGTTGGCCTTCGCCCGCCGTGGGTCAGGACCTGCCACCGGGGCAGGTCACCGTCTCTTACCCGCCTGGCATCGATGGCCACCACGATACACTGGGAGCCGAACCTTTTTGCCCCCTGGCCGATAAGCTCGGGGTTGAGCACCGCCGCGGTATTGATGGTTATCTTGTCAGCCCCTGCCTCCAGCATGCGTCGCATGTCGTGGGCGCTGCGCAGCCCTCCGCCAACGGTGAGCGGAATGAAAACCTGCTCGGACACGCGCTCAACCACCCCCACCATGGTGTCACGGCCTTCGGGTGTGGCGCCGATATCCAGAAAGACCAGCTCGTCAGCGCCCTCCCTGTAGTAGAAGGCAGCGAGCTCGGCTGGGTCGCCGGCATCGCGGAGATCGGTAAAGCTAATGCCTTTGACCACTCGCCCGTTGGTCACATCAAGGCAGGGGATAATCCTCTTGGTCAACATCGGATGTTGCCCCCTCCGGCGACCTCCACCTCCTGAGGCACAAGGGGCCTCTCCAGGCTCCCCACTATGGGCTCCCCACCCGTCGGAATCCATGCCCGGTCCAGGTCTGGGCATACCAGGCGAATGGCTGACTCCTCGGACGAAAGATAGAGCACCGGCCCCTTCACCCCTACGGTGAGAGGGCGGAGCCTTATCCTGTCGGTAAACCCGATCATTTCACCGTGATGAGCGATGATTATGGTGAACGGCCCGTTGAGCAGCAGGCTGCCATACACCTGCCGCAGGGTCCGGAGCAGCTCCTGCTCAGCCGGGGGACGGCGCTCTATAGCGCTCCAGAAAGAAGGCGCCAAAATCTTAGCCACTATCTCTATGGGAAGGCTGTGCCTGCGCATCAGGAGATCGATGGCATAGGCTATCACCTCGGTGTCGGTGTGCATGGCGCAATGGTAGCCGAATTGCTCCAGGTAGCGCCGGTTTATGCCATAGGACGAGATCTCACCGTTGTGAACCACCGTCCAGTCCAGGATGTTGAAGGGGTGTGCCCCACCCCACCAGCCGGGTGTATTGGTGGGGAACCTGCCATGGGCAGTCCACAGGTAACCCTCATACTGCTCCAGGCGGAAGTACTCGGCTATCTCCTCGGGGTAGCCTACCCCCTTGAACACCGCCATGTCCTTGCCGCTGGAGAAGACAAACGCGTCTTCGATTTTGGTGTTGACCTCCATGACCCTGTCCACGACATAGTTGTCCTGGGATTGCCCATCACATTGCTGCGGCTCCACTTCAAGGAAGTAGCGCCATACCAGGGGCGGGTTTACGATGGCCGGGGTCGGCTGGGTGGGCACCTCTTCGGCGTGAAGCAGACGAAATCTCTGCTTGATGAAAGCCTCCACCTCTGACTTCCCTTCCCGGCTGAGGTACATTATGTGAAAGGCATACTGGTCGGCATACTGCGGGTATAGCCCATAGACGGCGAACCCACCGCCCAGCCCGTTGCCCCGAATATGCATGTTGGCGATAGCTCTCACTATATCCTTGCCTGGGAACCGCCTTCCCGCGGTATCCATCATGCCGAAGATGGAGCAGGCGTCGATAACCTTATCGTCACCGTAGGGGTTGTTCACCTTGCTGAGATCTTTCATCAGTTAGCTCCAAGAAGAATTACTCACCGGCAAAGTCTTCTACGGCTTCCTCCGGCATGGCCGGTTGGGAGACCGAGGTCGGGGGCGGCGTTCCCAGTCGCTCCTGCCACAGCTCGCGTGGCAGGGATACCAGGCCGAAATCATCGGCCAGTAGCGACTGCTTGAAGCTGCCCGCATTCACCCGGTCTCTCATCAGGCTGAAGACTATGCCCGACCTCTCGATGTCGCCCACAAAGACCATCCCCACCACCAGGTCGTCCTTTAGAATCACCTTCTGGTAGATGCCGCCATTTTGCCTGCTGAGCACCTCGCAGCCGTCCACATCCGGCGGGGCTATCATGCCTGCGGAGGCGATGTCAAGCCCGAAGTAGTTGAGCGAGTTCATGGCTGTGCCGCCAGGATATTCAGTCTGGATGCCGGCCATGTTGTGGCCAGCGACCCTGCCCCCGATGTAGGCGTTGGGCCAGATGGGGGTGAGCCGGTCTACGCCGTAGACGAAATCATAGGCCTCGGCCGCATCTCCACAGGAGTAAACATCGGGATAGTTCGTGGCCATATGGCGATCCACCGCTATGCCGCGATTCACTTTTATCTCGGTGCCCAGGACAAGCTCGGTGCGCGGCACAACCCCGATAGCCACCACCACCAGGTCACTGGGGATGCCTCCTCCATCATCTAGCGCCACCCCCTCAACCCTCTCTTTGCCGCTGATCTCAGCCACCGTATGGCCGGTGACGATACTGACGCCCGACTGCCTCAGAGTCTCTTCGGCGATCAAAGACGCCGGCTCGTCGAGAATGGTGTTCAGTATCCTCTCCTTCATCTCGATGACGGTGACCTCGACCCCTCGCTTCACCAGGGCTTCGGTCGCGCTGATCCCGATAAGTCCGCCGCCGATAACTACCGCTTTGCTGGCGCTGGCCAAAAACCCATCGATCGCTTTGGCATCGTCAAAGGTAGTGAAGGTGAAAACGCCCTTTTTGCCAATCCCCTCTATCTTGGGGACTATGGGCGCTCCCCCCGGGGCGAGCAGGAGCTTTTCCCATGTGATCCTGTCCCCGCCGTCCACTTCGGCGGTGTGAGATTTCAACCCCAGGCCCTTGACCTTCTTGCCCAGCAGAGAGACGATGTCGTTCTGGCTGTAGAACTCCGCGGGGCGAAACAGCATCCCCTCCAGGCCGCGCTCCCCGGTTAGAGACTTGGAGATAAGAGGGCGAGAATAGGCCGGGTATGGCTCGTCGGAGACTATGGTGATGGAGCCGGCTTTATCCACCTCGCGTATGGCTTCGGCAGCCCCGATGCCGCCAGCCGAGTTTCCCACAATCAGGTATTTGGTTCTCATCATTTTCGCTCTTCCCAAGTTAAGCCTGCTTCCTGTCCAGCGCCGTTTTCAGAAAGTTGGCATATATCCTCAGGCCATACTCGCCGCTCTTCTCAGGGTGAAACTGGGTCGCCACCAGGCTGCCCCTGATCAGGACGCTGCACATCGATACCCCATAGTCTGTCGTGCCTGCTACCACCGATGCATCTTGCGGATCGGCGTAGTAGCTGTGAACGAAGTAGAAGTTGGCTTCATCCGGTATACCCCCGAAAATGGGGTGCACCACTCTCTGCTTTACCTGGTTCCAGCCCATATGGGGTATCTTGTTCCCCGAGCGCAGCCTCCTTACAGTCCCGGGAAGCACCCCCAGGCATTCGTGCCAGCCCCCTTCCTCCGTTCCCGAGAACAGGACCTGCATGCCAACACAGACGGCGAAAAGGGGTCGCCCCTCGGAGATTAGCTGCCGAATAACTTCAGACATGCCCGACTTTGTCAAGCTGTGCATGGTATCCGCGGCGGCACCAACGCCGGGCAGGATGGCCGCAGCGGCACCGAGCACATCGCCCGGATTGCTGGTCACCATTGACTCGTGGCCCAGCTTGGCGATGGCGTTGGCGACGCTACGAACGTTTCCGGCACCGTAGTCGATTATGGCAATCATCTCGCCTCTTCACCGTCTGCAAATATCAGCGCTTCATTCGGGCAATTAGCAACACAGATTGGAATAGCCTGTCCGGGGCAAAAATCGCATTTGGCGACAATCCTGTTACCTGTATCTTTAGCCAGGACCCCGTAGGGGCAGGCTATTAGGCAGGTCCAGCACCCGATGCATTTCTCGGCGTCAACGGCGACTATCCCGGTTACGGGATCCTTGTGCATGGCACCGGTAAGGCAGGAATAGATGCACCAGGGCTCGGCGCAATGACGGCATTGAACGGCGAACGAGACCTCTCCCTTTCTCTCCACGCGGATGCGGGGCAGGGGGCGAGGAGCCTCGCTTTTGAAGGCCTTGATCATATCCTTGGAGCGGGAATGTTCCGTTTGGCAGTAGACCCGACAAAGGCCGCAGCCAATGCAGACATCCTCTCTTATATAGATGTTCCTCAACCTTAAGCCTCCTGGTCTGGGCGGCAGGCGGCAACCGCTTGCCGCATGCCTAGCATATCACGTCTCCTCTATGTTGTCAAGTCCCCCCGCTAAAACGACTTGACTTCCCAATCGATGATATCCTTGAAAAGCTGGAGACCATAGCTGACCCCAAAGCGGTAGAGGGTGGGGCACGCTTTGGGGCTAACCCAAGGAGTACTGAGGGAGGATTCCGATAACTAGGAACTTTGTCAAGAAAGCGGTCAATTGGGCATTGAGGCAAATCGGAAAGCGTAACCTCAATCTCAATGGGAGGGCAATTGAAACAGCCGGAGAGATTCAGCAAATTTGTGGCAGAGGGCAAGGGGGCTAAGATTAACGGACGCAAGAGGTTTTGAAATGTTGTGCGCTCTGTCGCAAAAAGAAGGTTTTATTGAATTGGTAAAGGAGAAGTCTTCTACAGCAGAATTGGACTCTGATTGTGGGTTGTCAGCAACATGAGCACAGCTCAGCAAGGGACACTTTAAATAGCCAAAGCGCCTCTGTCAAGCTGCCTTTCTTGAACGCGAGCCGTCCTGGATCAGGGCTGCCAGGACCCGGCACCCCCTGTCCTGTCTATTTGCCCTTGTATTGCGGCGGCCTCTTCTCGATGAAGGCCAGCGGGCCCTCCTTACTGTCTTCGGTGCCGTAGTTGATCCGGGTGTAAAGGGCGTTGAGGCGCAAGGCATGTCCCAGGGGCATATCCATACCTCTCAGCGCAGCTTCCTTGATGGCCCTCACCGTGAGCGGCCCGTTGCTGCAGATCTTCCGGGCTACCTCCTCCGCGGTCGGCATAAGCCGTTCGACGGGAACCACCTTGTTGACCAGGCCAATGCGATGGGCCTCGTGGGCATCGACCATGTCTCCGGTGAGGAGCAGCTCCATAGCTATTGCCAGAGGAACTATGCGGGGCAGCCGCTGCACCCCACCGCCACCGGGGACCAGGGCGCGCAATACCTCCGACATACCGAACATGGCAGTTTCCGAGGCGATCCTGATATCACAGGCCAAGGCCAGTTCGAGGCCCCCTGCCAGGCAATAGCCGTTGATCGCGGCGATCAAAGGCTTCCATATCTCCAGGGTGGTGAAGATGGCTGGGTCCGCGTGATGCCAGAAAGAGGCATCCATCTCCTCTTTGAAGCCGGGCAAAGTGTCCTCCTTGAGGTCATGCCCCGAGGAGAAGGCCCTGTCCCCGGCTCCGGAGAAGATGGCCACCCACACATCCGGGTCATCCCGAAAATCCAGGAGCGCCTCGTGGATCTCGCGGTTCATCTGGCTGCTCAGGGCATTCAATACCCGGGGGCGATTGAGGGTGATGTAGGCGATTCTGTCCCTCTTCTCGTAGATGATGGCCTTGTCGGTCATGCCTAACCTCCTTTCGATGGGCCTTCTGTGGGGAGCCTGCCGCGGTGTTCCCCTCAGACTACGGTGCTATTATAGCTCTTTCTTGCACCATGTGTCCCATCCCTGCTGGGGCTGGCACTCAGAAACAGCTTAGGGGCAGTATCACTGAAAATAGGGGGCACCACACTTTTAGCGTTTGGTTAGCTCTGCTAAAATCGTACGCATGGTTGATTCTGTCAAAATCGCAGATGAGCAGCGCTTCTGGAGGTGCCCGTGTTTTGAGACTGTAGCCGCCTGCAAAGGGGCGGAAGGGCGAAGGCCAAAGGCGAATGACGACTGTCATGGGAGATATGACCAGAATTACTTCATGGAGATTTAGAGGATGATTAGCGATTTGAGTGCAATTGAAACCAGGGAACCGGCATTCCAGAAGCTAGCCAAACTGCTTGATAAGTGCTCTACCGCTCATGGGTGTGAGGGATGCCTTCGATTTCCCATTTGCATCAGAGCCTGG
>JAUVWM010000072.1 GCA_030604105.1 Dehalococcoidaceae bacterium | reverse complement strand
GTGCCTGCAGAGATTCTATCGGCCTTCATTCGGGAGGCAGGGAACAGAATGCTTGCGAGTTATCAAGTAATCGCCTGTCTTTCGGCAAAGAGCACCCTGCACCGCTTGGCCTGGGCTATCTTGATCTGCCTGGTCTATCTTGAGGTATGATGTTATAATGTATTATGTATACAAGGGCCGACAAGTTCTGGGGAGTTGACAATGCGGAGGAGGATAGCCGAGAGAGACCACAATCTAAGGTACAGCCCTGAAAGAGCGGCAGAGTACTTGCAGGCCGTTATTGATAGTCTGGACGATGAGCTGGCGGTCATCGACCGAGACTTCCGTCTTGTCCAAGTCAACACCACCGTGTTGCGGAGGTACAACCGAAGCAGGTCGGAGGTGATCGGGCGGCACTGTTACGAGCTTTCCCACCGCAGGTCGGAGCCCTGTCAACCTCCCTTACATGAATGCCCTGTCGAAGCGGCCCTGGCCTCTGGCAAGCCTGAGCGTGCCACCCACATTCATTCATATGGCCGAGAAGGGACAGAGGAAAGTTATTCCGAGGTAATCGCCTCGCCGCTGAGTGCCTGATCAATAGCGCCTTTCCGTTCCCAGGCATAGCCCAGGCCCCACCAGGCGTTGGCCAGGTCGGGCACCATCTCCGTTGCCTCAGTCAACTGCTGAATTGCCTCATTCAGGTCGTCCTGGAAAAGGGCGACCATTCCCACGGCATAGAGCCTCTCTCCCTGCCGCCCCTCCTCCTCGTAGGCCTCTGCCAGGCCTTGATAGGCCTCTATAAAGTCGGGGGCCAGGCTTACCGCCCGGCTGTAAGCCTCTATCGCCTCGGTGAGTTCTCCCTGGTCGTGGAGGGCAGTGGCCAGTCGGTGGAAGGTATCGGCGTTGCCCTCGTTAATAGCCAGGGCCTGGCGAAACTCGTCGATCGCTGAGGCGGTCTGCCCCTCTTCCAGGTACATGCTCCCCAGGAAGAAGTGAACCATTTCCAGACGGCGGTCAAGGGCGGCAAACTCGGCCCCGGCCGTCAGCTCTACCACCCGGTTGAAGTGCGCCCGGGCCTCGCCATTATCCCCCTGCTGCATGTAGGCCAGCCCCAGGCCAATCAGGGCCCCCAGGTGATCCTCTTCGAGCAGGAGGATCTGCTGATACTGTCCGGTGGCCTCCTGGTAGCGGTCGTTCTGAAGATAGAGGTTAGCTAGGCCGATGCGGAAGGTCAGGTTGTCGGGCTCCTGGCGAACCAGCTCCTTATAGCGGTCGAGCTCATACTCCGCCGGTGTGGGCTGGCTCTCATCATCCAGAGCATAATAGACGAGAAAGCCTGAGACCATCACAGCCAGGAGCGCTGCTCCTATCAGGACCCAGCGCTTCAAGGCTTTCTCGTCGAGGCGCAAAAATTTGGTGATAGCCGATCCTCCTCCTGCTTGGAAGGCGCCGACAACAAAAAAGGGGGGAAACCCCTTGCCGTCCTTCTCTAAATGGTCACCGCGAGCGCCGCCCCCTTTAGGGCTTCCGCAGGGCTTGCCGTTACCGACACCTGGTTTACCCCCTCGCCCGTGGCCGAGGCCATCGCCTTCACAGCTAAAAGAAGGGAAACAACCAGCATGACCGCGGCAACTATTCTCCAGCTCTTGCCTTTTATGAACACCTCGCTCGCGCCGCCTCCCAGATAACCAGCTACAGTTTGCGGGTCAGCGCCCCCACAGAGGACCAATATTCTGGAAGCGCATACCGGATTCGAACCGGTGTCATCTCTCTGAAAAAGAGAAGTCCTTGACCACTAGACGAATGCGCCCCGTCTTAAGCTAGGACTCGCCTCTCTCCGCCTCCCCAGCGCACAAAGTACCTTCCACTCACAGTACTATTGTACCGGACACGTTTCGTGGGGGATAGCGTAGTACTACCCAGTTTCTATGGGTAGGGGGGGGCACTAGATTTTTGTTCCAGCGCTGAGAAAGGCGCCAAACAAGAAGCCGGGGGAAGCTCCGGCTAAAGTAGTTCATCGTCTTCCGCTACGTTTCGGCATCCTTCTCGGATATACGCCGCCAGGCCTCGTATTGTTTTCTGGCATTCCAGCCATGGATGAGCACTGCTTTGCCCCAAAAGAAAGACCACCCGGTCTAGGGATGGTCTTCGCCGTCCCGTCATCCCTTTGGGCTAAGCTTGCCGAGCGCCGCAAGAGCGAAAGCCTTCGCAGCCTAGCTAAAGAATTGGGAAGATGTTGCATTCTGGAACGCAAATCCTAAGGGGATAAACCAGAATCGGGCCTATCGCTTGCGAATCGTGAGGCACATGCTTAAAATAGAGGCCATCCAGGGGCATACCCCGTATCGTATATGGCCCAAGTACAAATAGGAGGACTATGATAAGGATGCAGAACAAAGGCCCTTTACTCGCGTTTGTGCTAGGTGCGATTGGCGGTGGGCTTGTCGTAGCAGTTGCCACCAAAGCTATTCCGAAGATGATGTCTGAAATGATGCCGCGAATGATGCATAATATGATGAGCGAGATGGGAGAAGCCGGTTAAAAATGCGGCTGAACGGGCCAAAACAGACCCCAAGGACAATCTGACGGAGAACAGGAGGGCAGATCGAGATGGACAAACTGAGCCAGACAGCAATAGATTTCGTTATGAGTGAAGGGGCCTGCCGGGCTGGCATTGCCACGCTGAAGACCCTGGCTGGTGGCCCCCCTTCGACCGATCTTTGTTACGTGCTGCCGGATGCAAAGTCAGCCGTCGTTTTCGCAATAGCGCTTGATCAGGACCTCATCCCTCCCTATTTGAGGAAGAAGGACCGCGTCTCACTCGAGCGCAATACGTTTCATGCCACTTCCTTAGCCAGCGGCATCTCCATGGCGCTGGCCACCTTCCTTGAGATGAAGGGCATCCCCTCGGCTCCCGTCGCTGCAAACGTACACTACAGGTCGGACACGCCGAACGGAGTTTTGGATCTGTATCCGAACATATCCCATAGATATCTTGCGGTGCGCTCCGGGGTTGGACATTTTGGGTTATCTGGCAACGTAATTACGGCACGTGAAGGCGCGGCCGTCATCCTCGGGGCTATGGTTACAACGGCGGAGCTGGAGCCCACAGACCCGCTCCCCGCCAACGCGAGCTATTGCGACGGTTGTGGTCTTTGCATGGCATCATGCGTGTCGGGGTTTTTTGACGTGCGCGAGAAGGTATCTGTGACCCTGGGAGGGGTTGAGCTCTCATACTCGAAGCGGCGGGACTACAATCGATGTGGGTATATATGCGGCGGATTTGCCGGGTTACATCCTGCGGGCAAATGGTCTACATGGTCGCCAGGTCGATTTCCAATCCCAGAAAACGACGGCGATTTCTTGCCAGTTATATCGAAAGCGATGGCAGCGGACAGCCAGCGGCCCGAGAGTGAGGGAGGGAATTACAACTTCTTTATGGAAAGAAAAGTCCGCATGACGTGCGGTAACTGCCAGCTGGTATGCTCTCCGGACAAGGAGGAGCGCAAGCGGCGCCATGAAATGTTAACCGAAAGTGGCGTTGTGGTGCAGCATCCGGACGGGTCTCTTGAGGCCGTCTCGCCCGAGGCTGCAGTTGAAAGACTATCATCAATGAGTCCGGAAAGAAAGGCTCTCTATGAGGAAGTCTGAATACCGGCCGGCAATGAAAGGAGAGACGAGATGAGACTGAAAGACAAGGTAGCCATCGTGACGGGAGCGGGGGCAGGTATCGGTCGGGCCACTGCCCATGCCCTGGGTAGAGAGGGCGCCAGCGTGGTCGTCGACGACATAGACCTCGATGGGGCTGAAAGGACAGCCGACGAAGTGAGGAAGTTGGGGGCGAAAGCTCTGGCCATAAAGGCCGATGTCTCCAAAGTAGGCGAGGTGAAGCAGATGGTGGAGAGGGCCGTCGCTGAGTTTGGCAGGGTGGATATTCTGGTGAACAATGCTGCCTACCTGGACTTCTCATTCAAGCTGTTTCATGAGACTGAAGCCGGGGACGCGGAATGGGAGGGAAATATCAATACGACCCTGAAGGGCGTGCTTCATTGCTGCCGGGCGGTCATCCCCCACATGATTGAGCAGAGGGGGGGCAGGATCATCAACATAGCCTCGGGTGCCGCCAAGGGTGGGATCGAGAGGATGGCTATCTACGCAGCATGCAAAGGCGCGGTACCCAGCTTCTCAAGGGCTATTGCCACGGAGTTGGCCCCGCATGGGATACTGGTCAACTGCATCTCCCCCGGCAACACGGCGACGGAGCACCTGTTGCATTTTGTAGAGACGCTCCCGGACCTGTTCAAGCAGTTCCAGGCTGGGATCCCTCTGCAGAGGTTAGGGGAGCCCGAGGATATAGCCGATATGGTGGTCTTCCTCGTCTCGGACGAGAGCAAATACATTACCGGTCAGCACTTCAGCGTCGATGGCGGTGCCAGCATGACATAACCGTCGGGCCCTGGGAAAAGAATGCGGCGTCCTGCCGCTTTGGCAGCGCACAGTTTCAGCTAGGCCCGGTACACCTTGCATAGTAGTGCTCGGTTGCACCAGCCCCCGGCCAGCGGATCGCAGCTATCGATATCGTCGAGGGTGAGCACTTGGCTATTGCACTCCCAAACCCCACCAAGCGACGGCTCCTTTGCCGGCTGTTCAGGAAACCACCACCCGTGCTCGGCATTGATGACGTTGCGCAGGATGCCGGGGTTGAGCCTGGCCTTCTGCTTGATCCTGCCTCTCCTGGTCTCGATGTAGGCCCAGTCACCGTCGCTGATGCCCAGCTCCCGGGCGGTCTCAGGATGGATGTCCATCAGGGGGTCGGGATGCTTCTCCCGTGTCCCTATGCCCCACTGTCGCCACTCCGAGTGGAACATGGGCATGAACTTACCCCCGGTGGTCAAAATCAGGGGATACTCCCTGGCAACCTCGGGTGTGCTTACGGGGCTCTCCGGTGGCTCCTCGTAGTAGGGAAGGGGGTCATATCCCAGCTTCTCCAGGGCACTGCTGTAAAGCTCGACCTTCCCCGAGGGCGTGGGGAAACCCGTCTCCTCATACTCGTGCTTTACCAGCCGGCCGTCCTTCTCCTTGATATTGAACATGGACGCGGGAAACAGTACCACTTGGTCCGCCAGTTCTTTCACGGTAATTCCCAGCGGCTTCAGCCGGTACTCGCTCACCTCCTCCAGCGTGGGCCACGGCCAGTACTCCTCCTGGCCCATCTTCAGGGCCAGCGCGCGCCAGAAGTCGTAGGCATCCTTTCGTTCTCCCAGCGGAGGGATAGCCCTCTCCCCTCCGCAGAGTATGCTGCCAAGATCCATGAAGTTAGTACACAGGACCCTTTCCATCCAGCTGGCGGCGGGGAGCACGTAGTCGGCGAGCTGAGCGGTGGGGGTCATGAAGAGCTCCTGGACCACGTGCAGCTCCAGGTTGGGGCTCTTCAGCGCCGCATAGGCCGATTTGACGTTGCCGGCCCAGGCCATGGGGTTTGAGCCCCAGCAGATCATGGCCTTGATGGGGTATGGTTTGCCTTCGAGGATGGCCGGCCACAGCATCGATGTGTGCGCGGCCAACCGAACCTCGTATGGAGCGGGAACGCCGTAAACCTTTTCGATGGGCCCGGCACTCACCTCATAGCCACGCAGGGACATGAGCCGGCAGACATCGTAGCCCATCTGTTTCCGCCTCTGCTCCGGGGAGAGCTTTTCGAGAAGTCCCAGCTGTGAGCCGGTGATGAACGCTCCTCCAGTTATCTCTTGGCCCGGGCGGGTGATGAGATGACCGCCAAGGACGTCGATGTTCCCTGTTATCGCCCGCAGGACGATTCTTATCTGTTCCGCCACGGTAGCGTTCAAACCTATTTGATCGGTGGCGACACCATAGCCTATGCAAGCGGGCCTGGTTGTGGCATACATCCTGGCCGACTCGATAATCTCGTCGGGCGCAAGCCAAGTGATCTCGGCAACCCTCTGCGGCGGGTATTCCTGAACGCGCTCGGCGAGCTCCTCGAAGCCCACGGTCCAGCGCTCGACAAAGTCTTTGTCATAAAGCCCCTCGTTTATGATGACGTTGAGCCAACCCATGCCCAGGGCCCCATCGGTGCCCGGCCTCAGCTGTAGCCATATGTCAGCCCTTTCGGCAGTCTTGGTGCGCCTGGGGTCGATCGCGATGATCTTCATCCCCCGCTCACGTTTCGACCTGGTGATGGTGATCCACAATCTCTCATTTGTCTCCGGGGGGTTCATGCCCCAGAGAACAGCGCAGTTTGCATGCTGGTAATCTGCCCCGAAACAGGTGATATCTCCAGTTACAGCGTTATTAATTGCCATCAGGTTGCAGCCGCAGATAACACCGGGGTGAAACAGGTTTTGGGGATTTCCAAACAGGCTGAGGAACCGCGCCCGGTGCCAGTACTCGTTGCCTCGGACTGTGCCCTCGAAGACGCCCAGGGCCTCTGGCCCATACCTCGCCCTTATCTCTTTCAGCTTTTCGGCGATCTCGTCAAGCGCCTGGTCCCAGGTCACCCTCTGCCATTTGCCCTCGCCCCGCTCGCCAACCCTTTTCAAAGGATGCATGAGTTGGTCCGGGTGGTACAGCCATTTTATGGCCAGGCGATTTCTCTCGCAGGTGAAGCCCTGGCTGAGAGGGTCCTCCGGATTTCCTTCTGTCTTTATGACCTTGTCATCCTGGACATGAACGAGCACGCCGCAGTACTTCTCGCAGAACTGGCAGTGCGTTTTCTTGATCTCTACTTGCTGACCCATCGAGTTGCCTCCCCAAGTACCGGAATTGCTTATATCAACTGTAGTGGCTATTAAAAACTCCTGCTCGCTGGTTGTCAATGCCTCCAATTGGTGTATCGTTCAGCAGTACACTCAGGGTTTCCGGCGCAGTCGCAGCTGGTACGGCTATCGTCGCAAGTAGTTGTGCAGTGACCGGGAAACCATCGCCGATGTGCAAGGAGCAGGCCCTCGAACTTGCCTGGATGTTTGTAATCCCTATTATAGGGGACGTCGGAATCGAGATGGTTGACCACTATGTATTTGATGTTCAGCGCCCGTCTTCAAGGGGAGGTAGCTGTGTCTTAATTCAAATCTACAGACTCATTTCGGTGAGCCTGTCGCTTATTATTAACCTGGGCTCAGTGACGGCCTGTATTTCCTCGGGGGTAAGCCCAGGGGCAACCTCTTTAAGCACCAGTCC
>JAUVWM010000003.1 GCA_030604105.1 Dehalococcoidaceae bacterium | reverse complement strand
GTTCTGGTCATGGCAATGATGGCAGCCTTGGCCCCATTATAGATGCTCAGTCCGGGCTCACCATGCTTCTGGGCCTCAGAGGCGATGCTGACCACCGAGCCACGCCTTCGCTCTATCATGTGGTCCAGGACGGCCCGCGTGCAGTTCAAGAAACTGATGATGTTCAGATCGAGGTCGTAGCGCCATGTCTCCCTCGGCTTCTCCGTGAAGGGCGAATAGCCGCTGCTTCCCCCGCCGACAACGTTGACCAGGACGTCTACTTCCTTGAACTCATCCAGGGCCTTCTTTACCATGGCTGAGACCTGGTCGTTTTCAAGGGCGTCGCACTTAGCCGCAATCGCCTTTGCTCCCAGGGACTCTGCCTTCCTGGCCACCTTCCGGGCCTGGGCTTCGTCTATGTCGCCGATAACCAAGTTGACAGCCTCCTCGGCGAAGGCGAGGCTGATGCCGTAGCCGATGTTGGAGCCGCCGCCGCTGACAATTACCGTCTTGCCTCTCAATCCCGTATCCATTTTCCCCCTCCTTGATTGTTATCTAACCGGGATTCGCCATTTCTTAACGGGGCCGTTTCCGGCGCTGTTGGCACCAATGGTATGCACGTGGCCACTCTCTGTCAAGCCAGCTCGCAGCCCGGCGAGCACGGCTTCTATCCGTGGATGAATCGGGGTTACCCCCACCAGAAGTGGGTTGCCCCCCCACCCAAAATGGGTGTTAGCAAAGTATTTCCCCGCATCCCCCAATGCGAAAATGGCAGTAAGCGGGATAAGCCATGCCGATAGTGTGCTGCAAGTGCAGGCGGGGTGGCAGGAAAGGAGATACATGAGAGAGAGGAGGCCAAGAGATCCTTTATAAAGCGTTAACAGCCTGGCTTGCCCTCTCGATGGGGAGTATATGGCTATATATCCTTCTTAGGATTCTTCGGGACGGGTCTATCCGTCTTCGGGAGCCTAACCTAGGTATTCTCTACTTCGAGATCGCCGCTTATAGTGGCCTAATTCTGCTTGGATTGTGGCTAGCAACACGGGTAAGAATAGGAAAGGGGAGGTAAGTAAATGCTGCCAAGGAAAAATAAGCGTGGGACTGAAGCGATCCCTTCCCTTGGCGTTCTTATTGCCGTTGGCGCTGTAACTCTTCAGCGGAAATAGAAATGATTACTGGTTTATGGACCGATCTCTTTCTCATCCTCAATCTTGGGGATGTTTTCTCCACGAACATGGCTCTCAACCAGGGTGCTCTTGAGGCCAATCTGCTCTACTCTTTTCTCAGTCCAAAGCTGGGCGCAGTACTGTGGGCGGTGAAAATGGCGCTGGCCCTTGGGCTCGTCATGGCAGTACGCCAGTTTAGGCCTCAGTGGCTGGGAATATTCCGCGTTTTGTGCGTCGCCCTCACCATAGTCGTCCTCAATAACCTGATCTTGGCATTTGTGCTGAGACTGTGATCGCCAGCTACCGGCCCGAAGTAAGCCCTGGCCATTGCCCCCAACCCTTGACTCCCCCCCAGGGCCAGGCTATGCTAAGGTTGTGGCCAAGCGTCGCATCGATAGCCTGCTGGTGACCAGGGGGCTGGTGGAGAGCAGGCAGAAGGCCAGGGCGCTGATCATGGCCGGCGAGGTGATCGCCGACGACAAGGTTATCGCCAAGCCGGGCACCCTGATACCTGAGGAAGCGGCTATCAGGGTGCGGGAAAAGCCCCCTTATGTGAGCAGAGGCGGGCTCAAGCTGGCCTATGCCCTGGATCAGTTCCACCTCAATGTCACCTCTATGGTGGCCGTAGATGTCGGTGCCTCGACCGGCGGCTTCACCGATTGCTTGCTTCAGAGAGGAGCCAGACGGGTCTATGCCATCGATGTCGGCTATGGACAGCTGGACTATCGGCTGCGCACCGACCCTCGGGTGGTGGTGATGGAGAGGGTGAATGCCCGCTACCCGTTTTCCCTGCCTGAGAAGGTTGACTTGGCTACCATGGATTTGTCCTTCATTTCAGTGGAGAAGGTGGTGACCAATGTGGCCGGATTGGTGAAGGAGGAGGGGGACCTGATCATCCTCATCAAGCCGCAGTTTGAGGCCAGGCGAGAGGAAGTGGGTAAGGGCGGTGTGGTGAAGAGCCCTTCAATTCATGCCCGGGTTCTGGGACGCTTTGTGTGGTGGGCTATCGAGCACGATTTCAGGCTGGGCGGACTGGTGCCATCGCCTGTGAAGGGAGCGGCGGGAAACAGGGAATTTTTCGTCCTTCTGAGGTCAGCTTGAAGTGATACGATCTGCGGTTGATTTGCGGCTGCAAAGAAGCTATAATAAAAAGCTAGCGACTGCTTGCCGGGAGAAGGTAGGTGCATAGTTGGCGGGAGTCTTGTGGCATCTTTGGGGTGTATGCCCCCGACGAAGATGTAGCTAGGCTCACCTTTTTTGCCCTGTTTGCCCTTCAGCACCGGGGGCAGGAGAGCGCTGGCATCGCAACCGCCGATGGCAAAAGAGTTCGAGTGCACACCGGGATGGGCCTCGTGTCCCAGGCCTTCGATGAGGATGCCCTGGGCCGGCTGGGGGGGAGCATCGCCATCGGCCATAACCGCTATTCTACCACCGGGTCGAGCAGCCCGAACAATGCCCAGCCCATTTTGCTAAACGGACACCCCGGAGCTATAGCCCTGGGGCACAACGGTAATATCGTCAATGCCGCCTATCTGCGCCAGGAGCTCGCCGAGCTGGGCTATGGCTTCCATACCTCCACTGACTCCGAGGTTATCGCCGATCTCATCCTCTCCTCCCCGGGCCAAACCTGGGTTGACAAGATCAGGTATGCCATGCGCCGACTCCAAGGGGCCTATTCTCTGGTGATCATGACCAAAGACGCGCTCATCGGGGTTCGCGGTTCCCTTGGGGTACGCCCACTGTGCCTGGGGGCCCTCGATGGGGGCTGGGTACTGGCCTCGGAAAGCTGTGCCCTGGACCACATTGGAGCCCATTTCCTGAGGGAGGTTGAGCCCGGCGAGGTGGTCCTGATCGACGCCGGAGGGGTGGAGAGTTTCAAGGAGCCATCGTCAAGGCAGGCGTTATGTATCTTTGAATACATCTACTTCGCTCGTCCCGACAGCGTGATCAACGGTCGCTTGCTCTACCAGGCGCGGGAGGCCATGGGTGGGGCACTGGCCCGGGAATATCCCGTTGAGGCCGATATGGTTGTCGGTGTGCCTGACTCGGCCACGGTTGCCAGCATCGGCTATGCTCGCCAGTCGGGCATAGACCTTAGCGAGGCATTGCTGAAGAACCGATATGTAGGGCGCACCTTCATCGAGCCTGACCAGCGAATTAGGGAGCTGGGCGTCAAGCTCAAATTCAATCCCCTGCCCGGGGTGCTCGAGGGGAAGAGGTTGGTGCTGGTCGATGACAGCATCGTTCGGGGGACGACCACACCTCGGGTGATCGGCCTGCTCAGGAGGGCGGGGGCAGCTGAGGTTCATATGCGCATCTGTGCCCCGCCTATTCGCTATCCCTGTTTCTTCGGGGTCGATATGGCCACTCGCTGGGAGCTCATCGCTTCCCAGAAGAGTGTGTCCGAGATAAGGGATTTCATCGGGGCCGATTCTTTGGGCTATCTCAGCCTGGAAGGGCTGATCGAGGCGGTGACCCTGCCCAGGGATATCCTTTGCCTGGCCTGCTTTACCGGGGACTATCCCATCCCGGTGCAGCTGGAGATGGACAAGCTGGCCCTGGAGACAATGCCCGCAACGCAGGAAAGCGCTTGACATGAAGCGGGGGCGGAGCCCAAGGCAGGGCGAGGGAAGCTATGCCGCAGCCGGCGTTGACATCGATGCCGCGGGCAGGGCTGTGGAGCTGATTAAGAGACATGCCGCTTCCACCCTCCGCCCCGAGGTCTTGAGCGATCTGGGGCTTTTCAGCGCCCTGTTCCAGCTTTCCGGACGCCGGGAACCCGTCCTTGTCTCCAGCGTCGATGGGGTGGGCACCAAGCTGAAGATCGCCTGCGCTCTGGACAGGCATGACACCATAGGCATTGACCTGGTCAATCACTGCGTCAATGACATCCTGACCTCGGGCGCCGAGCCCCTTTTCTTCGTGGACTATATCGCCATGGGCAAGCTCATCCCGGAGAGGGTGGAGAGCATAGTCGGGGGGATGGCCCGGGCATGCCGGGCGGCGGGCTGTGCCCTCGTCGGCGGCGAGACGGCGGAGATGCCCGGAATTTATGCTGGAGGGGACTACGACCTTGTTGGCTTCATAGTGGGGGTGGTGGAAAGGGGGGGCATTATCGCCGGCCAGTCCATCGCCGCCGGGGATACCGTCCTGGGATTGCCCTCCAGCGGCCTCCACACCAACGGCTATTCCCTGGTGCGCAAGGTGTTCCAGATAGAAAGCGGCGAGGGCGCCGCTTCGCTTCATGACCCCTGCCCGGAGCTGGGCCGCAGCCTGGGGGAGGAGCTTCTGGAACCCCATCGCTGCTACTTCCCACTGCTGAGGCCGGCGTTGCCCTATATCAAGGGCATGGCCCATATCACCGGTGGCGGGCTTATCGATAACCTGCCCCGCGTCCTGCCCCGGGGCCTGGCTGCCAGGCTCGAGGCCGGGGCCTGGGATATTCCTCCCGTCTTCCCTCTGATTCAACAACGAGGGAATATAGCCCGGGAGGAGATGTACCGCGTCTTCAATATGGGGGTGGGCATGGCCCTGATCTGCTCCCCTGAGGTGGTCTCCGATCTCAGGGCGAAACTGCCGGAGGCACGGCCTATCGGCCGGGTGGTGGCGGGGGAGGGCGAGGAGAGGGTAATTATAGTTTAGAGGTGATAGTTATGCGGGCTATCTTGAGCGTCTTCGATAAAAGTGGCTTGGTCGATTTTGCCCGGGGGCTGGTGGAGCTGGGGGCCGAGATATCCAGCACCGGTGGCACCAAGAGAGCGCTGGAGGAGGCCAAGGTGCCGATTGGCAGCATCTCGGCGCTTACCGGCTTCCCTGAGATCCTCGATGGCCGGGTGAAGACCCTGCACCCCGCTGTCCACGGTGGCATCCTGGCCAAGCGCCAGCAGCCCGACCATCTCTCGCAGCTGGCCGAGAACAATATCCAGCTCATCGACCTGGTGGCGGTCAATCTCTACCCCTTCGTGCAAACGGTGGCCAGGGAGGGCGTCACCTGGGACGAGGCCTTGGAGAATATCGATATCGGGGGGCCGACCATGATTCGCGCCGCCGCCAAGAACTTTCCCCATGTCTTGGTGGTGGTGGACCCGGCGGATTACCAGCCCCTTCTCGATAAGCTGCGGGGTGGCGGGGTGGAGTGGGGGGAGCGGAAGAGGCTGGCGCAAAAGGCCTTTCAGCATGTAGCCAGCTACGATACGGCTATCGCCGCTTACCTGCGCCATGATGAGGAGGGTTTCCCCGAGGAGATGACCATCGCCCTGAGAAGGCGCTACGACCTGCGCTACGGCGAGAACCCGCATCAGAAAGCTGCCTTCTATATTGAGCAGACGGGCCGGGCGGAGCCGGGGGGCAATATAGGCTCGGCGGTGCAATTGGGCGGCAAGGAACTATCCTTTAACAATATCCTCGATCTGGACGCAGCCGCCAGCATTGCCGCCGACTTCACCGCCCCTACCGTGGCTGTCATCAAGCATAATAATCCCTGCGGCCTGTCCAGCCACCGGGACCTGGCTGAGGCCTATCGGCGAGCTCTGGCCGGTGACCCGGTGGCCGCCTTCGGCGGCATAGTGGCTGCGAATAGGCCCATTGACCTGGCCACGGCCAAAGAGATCGCCCGTACCCATTACGATGCCATCGTGGCCCCGGAATATGAGGCCGAGGCTCTGGCGCTGCTCCAGCGCCGGGACTTGCGCATTCTGGCTATCGGCTCCATGGTGGCCTCGGGGCTTCCTCAAGCTCATTCCCTCGATTTCCGCCGGGTAAAGGGCGGCCTTCTGGCCCAGGACATCGATCTGGTAGGCGAGGAGGAGCTGAACCCCCGCCCGGTGACCCTGCGACAGCCAACAGCCGGGGAGATGCGGGACCTGCTCTTTGCCTGGCGAGCGGCGAAGTTCATCAAGTCAAACGCCATTGTGATCGCCAAGGATGAGGAGATGCTGGGGATGGGGGCGGGGCAGCCCAGCCGGGTGATCAGCGTGGAGCTGGCCCTGAAACAGGCGGGGGAGCGTGCTCCGGGCGGCGTGCTCGCCTCCGATGCCTTTTTCCCCTTTGCCGATGGGGTGGAGCTGGCGGCCAGGGGCGGGGTGAGGGCCGTTATCCAGCCCGGGGGCTCGGTGAGGGACGAGGAGGTCATCGCCACCGCCAACCGGTATAATATGGCCATGGTCTTCACCTCGGTCCGGCACTTCAGGCACTAGAGCCGCCGGAGGACTGAAGCTCGGAGACAGACGATGGCTAACGCGGTTATCGATGTTGATATGCTCAGGGGGTTTCTGGAGGAGGGGGGTCCCCTGTACTGCGGCGCCAGGGCCCGTGGCATCATCCCCAATGTCCAGCGGCTTCTTGAGCGGGAATCGGCCCGGGGCTCCAAGATCTTCTACCTCTGCGATCACCATGCCCCCGATGATGCCGAGTTCAAGATGTTCCCCCCCCACTGCATAGCCGGAACCGCGGAGGCGGAGGTCATTCCCGAGCTGGCCGCCTATCCCGGGGAGGTGATGCCTAAAACGCGCTTCAGCGGCTTTTACGCTACGGCGCTGGAGGAGAAGCTGAAGGCGCTGAGGCCCGATAAGCTCATCGTCTGCGGGGTGTGCACCGATATCTGTGTGCTGCATACGGTGGCCAATGCCCGAAACCGCGACTACGAGGTGGAGGTGCCGGTTGACTGCGTCGCCTCCTTTGACGAGAGGGGGCACCGGTTCGCCCTGGAGCACATGGAGCAGAGGCTGGGAGCCAAAGTGGTCGGCCCCCAGGTGGAGAGGCAGGCCGAGCCCCGTTTTGAGACCCCGGATTCCATCCTCTCCGGCGAGACGGCCGACATCTACTTTGCCCGAACCGTGGAGATCCTGAAGAGGGAAGGCCTTGACCCGGTGGCGACCATGGAGGTCTTTCCCAGCCGGGCCGGGATATTCTGCGGCATTGAGGAAGTCAAAGCCTTGCTGTCAAGGGTGCTGCCCTCAAACGGCGAGGTCTGGGCCCTGTCGGAGGGGGAGCCGATGCAGCGGAAGGAAGTGACGTTGCGGATAACTGCCCCCTATCAGAGCTATGGCTTATACGAGACCGCTTATCTGGGCATCCTGGCCCAGTGCAGCGGCTGGGCCACGGCCGCCCGGGAGTGCGTTGACGCTGCCCAGGGGATACCCATCACCAGCTTCGGCGTGCGCCACGTTCACCCCCTGATAGGCGGGGTGATGGACTATGCCGCCATCGTAGGTGGCTGTGCCGGCTGCGCCAGCATCAGCGGGGCCAAGCTCGCCGGCAGCGAGCCCATGGGGACCATGCCGCACGCCCTCATTCTGATCATAGGCGACACCGCCACCGCCACTCAGATTTTCGATAAGCACATGCCCCCTGAGGTGCCCCGCATCTCGCTGGTGGACACCTTCAAGGACGAGGTGGAGGAAAGCGTGATCGTGGCCCGGGCGCTGGCAGGGCGGCTTCAGGGGGTGCGCCTTGACACCCCCGGCGAGCGGGGGGGGGTCACCGCTGACCTGGTAAGGGAGGTCAGAGCGTGGCTGGACCTGGCCGGCTACGAGGAAGTGAGGATCTTCGTCAGCGGCGGCCTCGATGTGGAGCGCATCAGGTATTTCATTGAAAGCGGCGCCCCCGTTGACGGCTTCGGGGTGGGGAGCTATATCAGCGGGGCCAGGCCCATAGACTTCACCGCCGATCTGCACCAGATAGAGGGCAAAGCCATCGCCAAGAGGGGGCGGCTCCCCGGCATCACCCCCAGCCCTCGCCTCAAGCGCATCCTGTGACTGAATTCGGCTCAGGGCGGAGGCCTCTCTTTCCTGCCCAGCCACAATGCGGGAAGCAGCCCACCCAGGCATATCACCACCGCAGCCAGGAAAAAGTCGCCGAACAGGTTGAGGACGGCGTCCCGGAGCTCGGCCGGCGCATGTATCACCTCGGACAGGGACATGCCCGCAGTCATGAGATGAAAGCGGCCCATACCCCACGCGGTTATGGCCGAGAGCCCTATCATCATGCCAATCATGCGCGTCATCACCACCAGTGAAGAGGCGATCCCCCTCCGCTCCGCAGTCACCGCGTCCACGACCGCAGTCGTCAGAGGGGCGATGACCAGGCCAAATCCCAGGCCGCCGATGGCAAGGCTCAGGGTCATCCCCGGCTCGGCGACATCGGAGCCCCACCACCACCTGAAAAGGAGGAAGCCAACCCCGCTCAGGGCCAGCCCCAGCATGGTGGGCAGGCGATAGCCGAATCGGCGGCACAGAAATCCGCCGATCAGGGCGCCGATGGCTAGCATGGCGGTGAACCGCAGCAGCCTCAGGCCTGCCTCCAACGCTGAGCGGCCCATGATGGTCTCGCTTATGAGGGGAATGCCCACCAGGGCCATGATGAGCGCCCCGCCCACAAGCAGGTTAATCAGGTTGGCGAGGGAGAAGGTGATGTTCTTGAATATGGGCAGCTCGATCAGTGGCTCGGCGACCCTGGTTTCCCACCAGATAAAGCTGGCGAAAAGGAGCAAGGAGGCCGTCGCAAAGCCGAGGGTATAGGTGAGGAAGTGAGCCCCCCCCGATTCTTGAGCCAGGCCCAGAGTGAGCAGGGCCAGGGCAGCAGCCAGCAGGAAGGCGCCAATGTAGTCGATCCTGCCCTTGGCCCTGGCGCCGGGCCTGAGATACAGGTAAACGATCAAGATCACCATCAATCCGATGGGCAGGTTAATCCAGAAGATCCAGCGCCAGTCGAGGAAGTAGGACAGCGCCCCGCCGTAGAAGGGGCCCAGGGCAGCTCCAGCCTCCACTGCGGCGCCGATAATCCCAAAAGAGATGGCCCGGCTCCTCCCGGGGAAGATATCGGCGACAATGGCCATGGCTATGGGCACCATCGCCCCACCGCCGACAGCCTGTACGACCCTGGCCGCGACCATCCATTGGAGACTATTTGATAGGGCTACGAGCACCGAACCCATCAGGAACACGCCGAGGCACAGGATATAGATCCGGCGGTGACCATAGACATCCGAGATCCTCCCCATGAGGGGCATGGCCAGGGTATAGCCCAGGAGGTAGCCGATGACGATCCAGGCCGCCTGATCCAGCTTGGTCACCGGAAGGTCGAGGTCGGTCATCATGTCGGCCAGAGCTCCGTACACCACCGTCTGATCCAGGGCAGCGACGAAGATGCCAACGCAGAGTACGGCCAGGATTAAATAGGGGGAGGGGGCGTGGGGCAGGGGCCTGCTAGCGATAAGCCGCATATTCAGCCTCTTCTTGGCCCCGGTACCTTCTATTCGGGCAGCTCAATACTGACCTCTTGGTCGAAGCGGGAGAGCTTTATGGTTCTGAGGATGCCCGGTTTTTCCTTTTTCGTGATCTGGCCTTTGAGCTCGATCTTGCGAAGTGAGAAGTCCTGTCTATCGATCCAGATTTCGGCGTCGATGGTCGCCCCTTCCACCGAGGTGATAGTGATGGGACGCAGGGCCTCAGCAGCGATCTCGCCAGCCAGATGGTAAGAGGCGTGGCCACTTACCTTCTCGTCCTCAAGTTTAGCCAGGTTGGTAGCCTTTTCCAGGATAGCGGCAACGCCGGTGCCGGGATCGAAGATGCTTACCGCACTGAACTCGCTGGGGAGGGGCTCCCAGCGCTGGTTGAGCGGATTGGTGATATATGTCCTCTGGCCCACGGTGATGAGCTTGACCTCGACTTTGATGCCGGCCAGGGTCGCCCGGATCTCCACCTGGAGCCTATCGGGCCTGGCCACATCGCCCACGGCCTTTTCCATCTCCAGGCCCCCGGCTATGGGCGTTCCGCCGCCGGCATGGTCGAGCACAAAGTGGAAAGAATCCACCGCTGCCATCCTGTGGCGAGCGCTATCGATGATCTCCGGGATGGCTAGGGAAGGCCCGGCGGGAGCTTCTGACTTGCAGGCCCCGGTAAGGGATGCTGCCAGGAAAATACTCGCTATGACAAGCGCAATGCCTGGCCTTGGTTTCACCTTGTCCACCTCTCAGGCGGGCTTGGCTCAGGTGCATCCCGCAGGGCCTTGAAGCCAAGGATGATAAGGCAGGGTAACCCCGGGGGGGATGGGACGCCCCGCTCGCCGGTCAGAGCTCCAGCTCTTCGGCCACCAGTTTTCGATGGAAATTGGTGTCGCCGAAAAGCAGCGCCTGAGATGCCACCCGCTGGGAGAAGAGATGCACATCCGAATCTGTAGTGCAAGCGATGCCGCCGCCGATCTGATGCGCTCCGCCAAGCACCCGGTTGCAGGCTTCGCTGACCCAGGCCTTGGCATGGGATATGTCTAGGGCACAGGGCAAGCCCTGGGACAGCTTCCAGGCGGCGTAGTAGGTCATAACCCGGGAGGCATCGACATCGGTTACCATGTCGGCGCATCTGTGCTGAATGGCCTGGAAAGCGCCGATGGGCCTGCCGAACTGTATCCGCTGCTTGGCGTACTCCACGCTCATCTCCAGCGCCTGCTGGGCCTCACCCACCATTAGAGCGCATTGAGCCAGCACGCCCAGCTCCATTATCCCCCTCACCTGGGCCCATCCCTGCTCTGGTTTCCCCAGGATGTTAGCCTTGGGCACCAGCACCTTGTCAAAGACGACCTCGTTTTGCCTGTCCCAGCCGATAGTATTAAGCGGGGTGCAGCTGATGCCCGGGCTCTTGGCATCCACCAGAAAGAGGGTTATCCCCTCCTTCGGGTCCGAGCCCTGGCTGGTCCTGGCCGCTACCAGGAGATAATCGGCTATGTGGGCGTCCTGGACGAAGAGCTTGAGCCCGCTGATGAGGTAGCCATCCTGGCTGGGAGTGGCGCTCACTTGTATGGAGGCAGCATCATACCCGGCGTTTTGCTCTGTCCAGGCCAGGGCCAGGATCATCTCCCCCTTGGCTATTTGGGGCAGGAACTGCTGCTTCTGTTCCTCGGTGCCAGCTTCCAGAATGGCCAGGCCACAGAGGACTACCGTGGACACGAAGGGGCTTGGCAGGACGGCACGGCCCATTTCCTCCAAAAGCAGGGTGAGATCGATGAGATCGCACTCGCCCCCCCCATACTTCTCGGGAAAGGGCAGGCCCTGCCACCCCAGCTCCGCCATCTGGCGCCACAGGTCCGGCGAGTGGCCGGGCTCGCTCTCCTGCAGCTCGCGCACCAATGTCTTGGGGCATTCCTTCTCCAGAAAATCTCGCGCCATCTTGCGCAGCATTTCCTGAGGCTCACTGAAACCAAGGTCCATGTTTTCCCTCCTGCAGATCGGGGAGCAAGGCGTAGCTACGGTTGCTGCCCCGGCGGCGATCGCTCTAGGAAGCGCGTTTGAACTTGGGCAGCGTCACCTCCTCAGTGACATCGTCGAAGACCACTTCAACGGGCATGCCGGGATATAGTTCCTCGGGCCCAACATCTACCATCTGGCTCGTCATGCGAACTCCCTCATCCAGCTCCACGGTGACGAAGGTGTAGGGCAGGTCATCGGCAAAGGCGGGATGAAAGGCCACGTGGCAGACCACCCAGGTATATATCTTGCCCCTGCCGCTCACCTTGGCCCACTCCAGATCCCAGGACCAGCACTGAGAGCATATCGCCAGGGGATAGTGCTGATAGTGGCCACACTTTGTACAACGCTGGATTCGGAGCTCATGCTGCTTGCAGGCGTCCCAGAAGGGCTTGCTCTGCTCGGTGGGTGTGGGCAGCGGCTTGGTATACTGTGCCATGGCTCACGACCTCCTGAGTATGGTAACGGCGCCATCGCCGAAGTCGCCGGCGCTGGTGACCAGGCCGATCTCGGCATCCTTCACCTGGCGTTCCGGTATCTCGACCTCATGCCTGAGCTGGCGCACCGCCTCTATCATGTGGTTTACGCCGGATTGGTGGGCCTCGGAGACGAGGCCGCCGTGGGTATTGACCGGGAGCTCCCCCCCCAACTCGATCCTGCCCCCCTCCACGAAGGAACCACCCTCCCCCACCTTGCAGAAGCCACACCCCTCCAGGCCACACAGGGTCACCCAGGTGTAGCCATCGTAGATCTCGGCGAAATCGATATCCTTGGGGGTGAGGCCGGCTATGGCAAAGGACTTTTTGGCTGCCATCTGAATGCCGCGAAAGCCGGTTATCGGCGTCTGCTCGGTAACCGAGGTCGGATGGCGGGGATGGCCCTGGGCAGCGGACATGATAAGGATGGGCCGCTTCTTTAGATCGCGGGCGCGCTCGGCGGAGGTTATCACGAACGCCCCGGCGCCATCGCTTTCCAGCGAGGCGTCAAAGAGGTGAAAGACGTCGGTGATCATCCTGGAGTTGAGATAGTCCTCCATGGTCATGGTTCTCTGGTACATGAGGGCCTTAGGGTTGAGGTTGGCGTGCTTGCGGCAGGCCAAGGCTATATGCCCCAGGCAGTCGGGCTTGGTGCCGAAATCGATCATGTGGCGGCGAAACATCTGCGAGAAGTAGTAGGCGGGATGAACATTGCCGTAGGGGTGTTCAAACTCCACCCAGGTCGCCATGGCCGGGTTGAACGTGGAAGCTTGGCGGGAGGCGGCATCCCTGGCCGATACCCGCTGGGCGCTGTAGCCCAGTCGGCCATAGGCAACGAGCACACAGCTGGCATGGCCCATGGTTATGGCCAGGCAGGCAGACTCCACCGATCCCCCCACTCCGGCGCCACCCTGATGCAGGCTGATGGAATACCTCAGGTCCTCGATACCCAGGTTCAAGATGAACTGCTCGGCAAAGGTTCCAGCCACGGAGCTGGGCATCACGCTGTCAATGTCCTTGGGACTTAGCCCGGCATCGTCCAGGGCCTTTAGGCTCGCCTCAAGGTGCAGCTCGATCACGCTCTTATCGCAACCCCGGATGTATGGGGTCTCACCTATGCCCACGATGGCGCATGTTTCCTTGATGCTGGCCATCTTGCTGAAGCCTCCTTTGGGGCGCGATCCAGCCGCTTAGCGGCGGGGCAGCCCCAGCCCCCTGATGGCGATGATGTTCCTCTCGACCTCGTTGGTGCCGCCGCCGACGGGGCCAATGTACATGGCCCGCCGTTGGCGCTCGAAGTAACCGGCGAGGGGCGCCCACTTGGAGCCCTGCACGGTGCCATAGAGCCCCATGATCTTCATGGCGGCGTACATGATGCGCTGTAGCTGCTCGCTGCCGAGGGTCTTGACCATGGCCGCCTCATAGTGGGGGACTATCCCCCGGCTCACCATCCAGGCGTTGCGGTGGCTGAGCAGGGTGAGCGCCGTAACCTCGGCGGAGAGCTCGGCCAACATGTTCTGGATCACGGGGTCCTTGCTGAGGGGCTGGCCGTTGCGCCTCGTCTCCTTGGCGAACTTGATCAGCTCCTCAAGGGCGCGCACGTTGTGCGAGACCTCATATAAAACTATCCTCTCTATGGTCAGGGCTGTGGTCATGTAGGTCCAGCCCTGGTTTAGCTCGCCCACCAGGTATCGCTTGGGCACCCGGACATTGTCCCAGAAGACCTCGTTGGTCCTGCTCTCGGCCATGGTCCACAGGGGGCGGACGGTGATCCCGGGGCTGGTCATGTCCGCCAGGAACAGGGAAATGCCCTGGTGCCTGGGCACATCGGGGTCTGTCCTGGCCGCCAGCCAGCACCACTCGGTGCGGTGGGCACCGCTGGTGAACAGCTTTTGTCCGTTGATTACATAGTCATCGCCATCGGCTACAGCCCGGATTTGAAGTGAGGCCAGGTCGCTGCCGGCCTCAGGCTCGGTATAGCCCAGGCAGAAGTCTACCTCGCCGCTGATGGTCTTGGGCAGAAACTCTTGCTTCTGCCATTCGGTCCCGTGCATGGCCAGGGTGGGAGCCACGATGCGAGCGCCGGTCAGGGGGAAGAAACTGCCATGGTAGCCCCACTCCCAGCTGAAGATGTAGCGTTCCATGGTGGAGGCCTCCAGGCCGCCGTACTCCCTGGGCAGTCCCAGACCCAGCCAGCCCCTCTCGCCGAGCTTGCCCCTCAACCAGCGAAAGAACTCAAGCTGCTCCTCCGAATAAGCTCCGCCCTCACCCCCGCTTAGCTGGCGCTCTGGGGCAATCTCCTTGGCGAAAAAATCGCGGAGCTCTTGCCTGAATCTCTCCTCTTCCTCAGTGAAATAAAAGTCCATCCTGGCTACCACCTTTCTGCAGGATCACTTGTCGAATGGGGCCCGTTGCTCACGACCTTGTCGGCAGAGCGGCGGTGGCCCATATGGTATGGGTCCTCTGGCCCCACTGGTTCTCTATCCAGGCATCGATGTCGATGAGATGTTCGCCGTCCTGAACGTATTTCTTGGTGACTACGCCTTTGCAGGTTATGGAATCGTTGGCCCACAGGCGCTCGCCGAACCTCGTCCTCAATCTCCTCAGGTGGCCTACCCCCAGCCACTTCTCCAGCGTGGTGCCCATGAAGCCAGCGCCCAGAAGGCCATGGGCAAAGATCCTATCGGCCCCGGTTCGGATGGCATGAAGCTCGTCGTGATGCATGGGGCTGAAGTCCCCTCCGGCACCGGCGTACTTAACGATGATTGTCCTGGTGACGGGGTTCACGGAGAAAGGGGGGACCTCATCGCCCTCATTTACATCTTCGAAATAGACCTTGTCGATCAACTCACTCATATCACCACCCCCCTTTCGGCCTCAGGGCCCTTAGCTTGTGGGTGGCGTGACCCATTGCTGGATAACCGTCGAGAGGTATCTCACGCACTCCTCGCCGTGCTGATTGATGAAGGTATGCTCGGTGACGGCGAATTCCATCTTGCCCCCTCGCCTCCCCTGCTTTTCATACATGTCAGCCACCTTGGTCTTGACGGTCAGGGTATCTCCGGCCAGGATGGGCTTAAGGTATATCCACTCCGTCTCGCCGTGGAGGAGATACCCCCCCTTACCCTGCGTGCTGTCCACCAGGCCAAGATCGAGGTGAGTCTCCGGCGTTGCCCAGAATAGCATGTCTACCACCCAGGTGGGTGGGGTGGGCACGCCGCCGAATCTGGTCTTCTCGGCATATTCGGGGTCGAAGTAGATGGGGTCATCGTTCAGGGTGGCGTTGGCGAATTCCCTGATCTTCGACCAGTCTGCGGGCATGGTGAAGGGGGCAGCCTCTTGTCCCACTTTACTGTAGTCCATGATCGGCCTCCTGACCTTGAGGAATTCTTCCGCACATGAGGTGGTTGTGTTGCCTGTCCCCCGCCTTTGGCGGCGACAGGTAGAGGCTAGGCCACGGCCAAAATATAATCGATTCGAGAAAGGATGTCAACAAGGCTCGGCCCGGGATCGGAGTGGGCGCCAGCGTTGACACTGATTCGGGGGCCAGGCTATACTGCGCAAGGATACGGGCCACTCAGCCAAATGAGAAGGGGGTATGTGAGACATGGAACTGGAGGATTTGCTTTTCAGCAAAGAGGATGGCATCGGCATAATAACTTTGAACCGGCCTGAGAAGCTCAATGCCTATACCCTGGGTATGTGGGACAGCATAGTCAGGTTGATGGCCGAGATCGGCCGGGATGATGAGATGAAGGCGGTGATCGTCACCGGGGCCGGTCGCGCCTTCTGCTCCGGGGGAGACGTCAGCATGTTCTCCGCCAGCGGTGAAGAGAGGTGGCGGCGCCCCCACCCCGAGAATTACCCAGCCACGGCGTTTCGAAGGTGTGACAAGCCGGTGATCGCCGCCGTCAATGGCTATGCAGTCGGTGCCGGCTTTGCTGCTGCCCTGGCCTGTGATTTCAGGATAGCTTCCGAGGAGGCTAAGTTTGGCGCTCCCTTTGTCAAGCGGGGGATGATGAGCGACAATGGCCTCAGCTATCTACTGCCCCAGGTGGTGGGGGTGCAAAAAGCCCTGGAGATGATAATGGGCGGCGACATGATCGACGCCACGGAAGCGCAGCGCCTGGGGCTGGTGCTCAAGGTTGTGCCCCCTGAGCAATTGATGCCCGCGGCGCTGGAGCTGGGGCAAAGGCTGGCAAAAGGGGCCCCTATCGCTCTCTCCATGATCAAGCGCGCTGTGTATAAGGCTCAGCACTCCACCTTGGAGGCGACGCTGGAATTCGAGAGCCTGGGCGCGGCCAGGATAAGGTTCACCCAGGACGTGCGGGAGGGAGTTCAGGCTTTCTTCGAGAAGAGGGAACCTCAGTTCAAGGGCATGTAGTTTACATAATCACCCAGGCGTCTTTGGTGCCGAGCCTCAGGTAGAGCTTCGGATCAGCCAGGAGCTCAGCCTTCTCAGGGCGCTCTTCCTCTTGAGCTGCTGTATTGACCAGGTGGGGTTTATTCTCTTGGGGCAGGCCTCGGCGCAGTTGAAGATGGTGTGGCACCTCCAGATGCCGTCCCCCCCGGCCACGATGCTCAGCCGTTCCCCGGCTGCCTCGTCTCGAGAGTCGGCCAGAAACCGGTAGGCTTTGGTGAGCGCAGCCGGCCCCAGGTACTCTTTGTCGGTCCACACCGTGGGGCAGGAGGAATAGCAGCAGCCGCACAGGATGCAGTCCACCATTTCGTCGATGGCCTCCCTCGCCTCCGGCGTCTGCACCCTTTCCTTCTCGGGGGGGGCGCTCTGGGCCACGAGGAAGGGCATTATCCGCTCATACTTACGGAAGAATTCCGTCATGTCCACCGCCAGGTCCTTGATCACGGGGAAGTGAGGCATTGGGCCTACGGTAAGCTCTCCTGAGGAGAAGGCCGCCACCTGGGTCTGACAGGCGAGGCGATAGGCGCCGTTGATGTACATGGCGCAGGAGCCGCAGACGGCGCCGCGGCAGGCATATCTGAAGGCCAGGGAGCCATCCTGGGTCTCCAGGATGTCGAAGAGGGCCTCTAGGACCGTCAGACCCTCCCGCTGCGGCACCTCAAAGGTATCGAAGTGGGGCTCCCTGTCCCGATCAGGATCGAAGCGAAAGACCTTAAGGCTTGACTTCGCCGGCTCCGCCATCAGTACTTCCTCGCCTCCGGTTTCCAGCGGGTGATGACCACATCCCTATAGCTTAGCTGTGGCCCCTGGGGGGTACGGCGGGCTATGGTATGTTTGAGCCAGTTTTCATCATCCCTTTCCCTGTAGTCCAGGCGGTAGTGAGAGCCGCGGCTTTCCCTGCGGGCGATGGCGCCACTCACTATCACCTCGGCCACCTCCAGCATCCCTTCGAGCTCAAGACACCTCGCCAGATCGAGATTGAATTTGTTTCCCTTATAGGTAAGCTGAGCCCTGCGGTACCGTTCTTGAAGCTCCTTTATCCTGCCCAGGGCCTGAGTCATGGCCTTCTCCTCTCGGAAGATCCCCACCTTCTCTGTCATCATCTCCTTCATCTGGGCCCTAATGGCGCTGTGGTTCTCCCCCCCTTCGGCTTCCATGAGCCCTGCTATCTTCCCCCGGACTTTCTCCAGGGCCTCCAGGACGGCCCCGTCCCCAGCCTGTGCCCCCTCCTTGCCCCGGACAAACTGGGCCGCCTTTTCCCCGGCTCGCTTGCCGAAGACGACGGTCTCCAGCAGGGAATTCCCCCCCAGGCGATTGGCACCGTGGGCGGTGACACAGGCGCACTCGCCGGCGGCAAACAGCCCTCTTAGCTCTGTCTCGCCAGCCTCGTTGCAGTCGATCCCCCCCATGGTGTAGTGCTGGCCGGGCTGAATGGGTATCGGCTTCTCGATGGGGTCAACCCCGGCGAAGTCCATGCAGATGTCCCGAATCCCGGGCAGCCTTTCCAGGATCCTTTCCCTCCCCAGGTGCCTGAGGTCGAGATGGACATAGGCGTCTTCGAAGCCACGGCCTTCCTCTATCTCCGTCTGTATGGCTCGAGCCACTATATCCCTGGGCGCCAGTTCCATAGCTTGGGGGGCATACCTCTGCATGAAACGCTCGCCCCTGTTGTTGACGATGTATCCTCCCTCTCCCCGGGCCCCCTCGGTGACGAGGATGTTGGTGCCGTAAAGGCTTGTGGGGTGAAACTGGATGAACTCCATATCCTTTAGAGGCATCCCTGCCTGATAGGCGATGGCCATGCCGCTGCCGGTGACGATCATGCCGTTGGTGGAATGCCCGTAGATGCGGCCGGCGCCCCCGGTGGCGAGGATCACGGCCTCAGCCTTGAAGGCCTCCACCCTGCCCGTGATGAGCTCCAGGGCGATTACGCCGCGGCAGGCGCCGTCCTCCACCACCAGCGCCAGCGCCATCCACTCTGGGCAGACCTTGATCTTGCGCTTTACCGCCTGCTCAAAGAGGGTGTGCATTATGACATGCCCCGTCTTATCGGCGGCGTAGCAGGTCCGGGGAAAGCCCGCCCCACCGAAGGGGCGCTGGGCGATCTTGCCCTCCTCGGTGCGGCTGAAGGGGACCCCCCAGTGCTCCAGCTCGAATATGCGCTCCGGGGCTTCCTTGGTCAATATCTCGGCGGCATTCTGATCGGCCAGGTAGTCGCTGCCTTTGACGGTGTCGAAGGCGTGGCTCTCCCAATTGTCATCCTTCCCGCCCTCGGCATTGCCCAGAGAGGCGTTGATCCCCCCCTGGGCTGCCCCGGAGTGGGAGCGCACGGGGTGTACCAGAGATATGAGGGCGGTGTCAACCTGGGCGCCGGCCTCGATGGCTACCCTCAGCCCGGCCATGCCGCCCCCGACAACGATAGCTTGATGGTAAATCATCCTGCCGCTCCATCAAAGATACGGACGAGGTGGACAATGGTGGCCACTCCAAGTCCCAGGCCAGCCACCCCCACGCCCAGAAGGGCCCAGGACAGGGCTCTGTGCGCCCTGGCGCCCAGGCCAAAATCTGCACTGATGTTCAGGATGCCGTTCAGCGAATGGTAGAGGACCGCGGCTAGGAGAACGGCATACACGGCGATAGACCACGGAGATTGCAATCGGTCGGCCACCCGGTCTATGGTTATCTTCTCCCCCACCTTGTCTATGTGGAGTATCCACATGTGGACGCCCAGGAAGAAGGCGATCAGTACCGCGCTGATCCTTTGCAGGAGCCAGGACCAGAGGCCAGGCCCTGCCCCCGCCGGCTCCTCCCGCCCCCGAGGTGGGGGCGCCGATGATCTCTCTATTGTCGCCATGGCTCTCCTTGCCTAGCTGCCACTGGACCCCGCCTCTAACGCTAGAGGCGAGCCTCTCCCCTGATATAGGGAAGCAAGGCATCAGCAGCGAAGGCGAAGAGGATAACGGCCACTGCCATGAGCCCCCAGAAAAGGAGCTTTTGGGCCCTGATGCCTATGCCCAGATCAAACAGGATGACCCGAAGTCCGTTGAAGGTGTGGAACAGGATCACTGCTATCAGGGCCAGCTCAAAGCCGAGAAGGACCCGATTTTCAAAGACCTTCATAATGTCTTCGAAGAGGTCCCCATCGCTGTTGAGCAGGCTGGAGCTGATAACCAGGAGGTGAGCTATGCCATAGAGGGCAATGATAACCCCGGTCACCCGGTGGAGAAGCCAGACCCACATCCCCAATTTATAGTTGGTGGGCCAAAGGTCAGCGTGTCTTTGCCTATAGCTACCCCTGTACATTGGGGCACTGCCTCCTTCCACCGGACACCATTATATGGCGATTTGACGGCCAGGGCAGACTGGCGATGGAGGTGAGGAAGGTCTCTATCTATACCGCAAAGCCCTTCCCCCAAGGCTCTGTTCCTGTTGTCTTGCTATCTCTTGCCGGCCATGCTCTTGCGAACAAAGTCGACGATGTCGTCAGTCCTGGTGCCAGGCCCGAATATTCCCTGAATCCCGAGTTCACGCAGAGGCGCGACATCCTCCTCGGGGATTATGCCTCCGGCCAGGAGAAGCACGCTCTTCAGGCCTCTCTTCTTGACCTCCTCCAGCACCCGGGGGAAAAGCTGTATATGGGCCCCTGACAGGCTGCTCAGCCCAACAACATCCACATCCTCTTGAAGGGCGGCCTCGGCGATCATCTCCGGGGTCTGCCGAATCCCGGTATATATTACCTCCATGCCCGCATCCCGCAGGGCCTGGGCTACTACCTTTGCCCCACGGTCATGTCCGTCCAGGCCTGGCTTGGCAATCAGGACCCTGATCTTGTGTTCTTCCGTCATAGAGAGCTTCCCCCCTTCATCTAGACCCTTTGCGCCAGCTCGATGAGGACCCCGTTGGCGGCCTGGGGATGCAGAAAGGCGATCCTGCCCGCAAGGCCAAGACGCGGCTCTTTGTCGATGAGCCGTACCCCTTTGGCTGCCAGAGCTTTCAGCTCCTCGTCGATGCCATCAACCTCGAGGCAGATATGATGCAGGCCCTCGCCCCGCCTCTCCAAGAATTTGGCCACCCCGGCTTCAGGATCGATCGGCTCCAGGAGCTCGATCTCACACTGGCCCAGGTGGAAAATAGTGGCCTTGACCCCCTGCTCGGGTATCACTTCAGAGTGGGATGGCTTGACGCCGAGCAGTTCCGTATAGGTTTTCTCCGCTTCCTCGGTGTTCCTCACGGCGATACCGATGTGATGTACCCCTTTGATCACCATTTCCTCCTCTCGCTCTGTGCTATGGAAGGAGCCCCAGCATGGCGAACCTGTTAGAAGGCGACGGACTGCTTGTACTCGCCGAAAACGCGGCGCAGCACATCGCAGATCTCACCCAGGGTGGCATAGGCTTCGACGCACTCGATGAAGGTGGGCATGGTGTTTTCACTCCCCCGAGCCACCCGCTCCAGTTTCTCCAGGGACTGAGCGACCTTGGCGTTATCTCTATTTCGCCTCAGCTCGGTCACCCTCGCCTTTTGCTTTTCCTGCTCGTCCTGACTGACGCGGAGCAAGCTAATGGCTGAGGGCTGGGGGCTGCAGAATTTATTTACCCCTACCACCACCCTCTTTTCGGCCTCGAACTCCCGCTGGTAGCGATATGAGCTTTCGTGGATTTGCCGCTGGGGGAAGCCTTGCTCGATAGCGTTTAGAGCGCCGCCCATCTTTTCAATCTTATCCAGATATGCCTTTGCCTCAGCTTCAATCTCGTTGGTCAGCGATTCGACAAGGTATGAACCGGCAAGGGGATCCACGCTATCTGCCACGCCGCTCTCGTAGGCCAACACCTGCTGGGTTCGCAGGGAAATCTGCACTGCTTCCTCGCTGGGAAGGGCCAGTGCCTCGTCGCGTGAGCAGGTATGTAGCGACTGAGTCCCTCCCAGGATAGCCGCCAGCGCCTGAATCGTTACCCGGACGATGTTGTTATCTGGCTGCTGGGCAGTGAGGGTGGAGCCCGCGGTTTGGGTGTGGAAGCGCAACATGCAGGAACGATCCTGTTTGGCTTCAAAACGATGGCGCATGATCCCGGCCCAGAGTCGCCGTGCCGCTCTGAATTTGGCGACCTCCTCAAACAGGTTATTGTCGCTGGCAAAGAAGAACGAGACCCTGCCGGCAAACCGGTCCACGTCGAGGCCAGCATCAATAGCCGCCTGGACGTAGGCAATGCCATGAGCCAGGGTGAAGGCCAGCTCCTGGGCTGCCGTGGCTCCTGCGTCTCGCATGTGATAGCCGCTGACGCTGATGGTGTTCCACGGGGGAACATGCTCACCGCAATACTGGAAGATGTCGGTGGTGAGCCTCAGCGATGGTTTGGGAGGAAAGATATAGGTGCCCCGGGCGATGTATTCTTTAAGGATATCATTTTGAATGGTGCCATTGAGTTCGGCTGGCGCAACCCCCTGCTTTTTGCCCAGGGCTATGTACATTGCCAGGAGGATGGGCGCCGTGGCATTTATGGTCATGGAGGTGCTGACCTTGTCCAGCGGGATGTCTTGGAAGAGAACCTCCATATCCTGAAGGCTGCATATGGGGACCCCCACCATGCCCACCTCTCCGGCACATATGGGGTGGTCGGAGTCATAGCCTATTTGGGTTGGCAGGTCAAAGGCCACGCTTAGTCCGGTCTGTCCCTGTTCGATCAGGTATCGGTAACGGCGGTTAGATTCCTCTGCCGAAGCGAAACCGGCGTATTGACGCATGGTCCACAGCCGGCCCCGGTACATCGTTGGTTGGACGCCCCGGGTAAAGGGGTATTCCCCGGGATAACCGATGTCCCGGCCGTAGTCCATTCCTGAGATATCCTCCGGTGTGTACAGAGGCGCCACCTCAGCCCCGGAACTCCTGGTGAACTGTGCTTGCCGCTCGGGGGCACGCTTTATGGCAGCCTCATACACCTTCTCTTGCCATTCGGACTTAGCTGCGCTCCCCATTATGCTTTCACCTACCCTTTCTCCTATCTCCCCCGGCTTTTCAGCCTCCACATCCCCGGGCCGTGGCCTTTAAGCATCGGCCTAAGACAGCAATAATCCGCCATACGCTAACCTCGGCGGACATAGACGAAACACACATCAAACCATCGGCACCCTGTAGCTGGGCAACTCGGATATGGGCCTGAAGCTATAGCACTGCGTTTCTGAGAGTTGCTCCTGCCAGCCTTGAGCCAGACAGCAGGGCCGTTGCCCTGCGCGATTTACAGTATAAGCACTCCTATATGACGCTGTCAAGATGACGTGCTTCGGCGTTGGCCGGAGGCGGGTCCAGTCCCCGCTGCTGATTCGCCGGCTGCTGATTCGCCCGCTGCTGATTCGCCCACTGCTGATTCGCCCGCTGCTGATTCGCCCGCTGCTGATTCGAAGGAAGGCGTTTGTCCCCCACTTATGATTGATGATATAATGGGCGGGAGGTAGCTGCTCGATTCGGAGGCATGATATGGCGGTGACGGTGAGGGTGTACGGTGTGCTTCGCAGCATCCTGGGCGAGAGCAGGCTGGAGGTCAGCCTGTCGGGAAGCAGCGTCGGCGATTTGATAGATGAGCTGGCAGCCAAGTACGGCGACAAGATCAAGCAGGAGTTGCTGGATGAGGATGGCAGCTTGGACTGCGCCTATCTGTTCTTTGTTGGCGGTGAGCCGGTGCACGGCCTGTCGCAGGGGCTGGAGAACGGCGACGAGGTGGTGATCACCACCATGATCGCCGGCGGATAGCCAGGGGCAAGATGGATCGAAGAGGATAACGCATGCCGGCCAGGATGTGCCGCCGGCCCCTCAGGCGCTTGGGGTGGTTGAGGCTGGCCAGGGCTGGGGGTATCGTTCCCGGAATGCGATATCGCTCAGCTCCCGACGCCGGGGGGCTGCAGGTTGCTGGTCGGGGAAACCCAGCGGGGTAAGCGCCACCACAGCCATGCCCTGGACAATCCCGATTGTCTCAGCCACCTTCTGGGCGTCGAAAAGGCCCACGTGAACGGTGCCCAATCCCAGGGAGTGAGCTGCCAGTGTCAGGTTCTGCATGGCCAGAGCCACGTCGTACATGAACCAGTCGCCCTTGTCGGTCGCCGGCCCGTCCTCTCTCTTAAGGTAGCCGGCCTTGCCCAGCTCGGCGCAGGCTACCACCACAACCGGGGCCGCTCTCACGGCGTCCGCGGCCGGGTTTCCCGGGCTTAATGCCTGGGCAAGTTTTTCCCTGGCCTCGGGGCTTGTCACCAGCACAAACCTCCAGCACTGGGTGTTGGCCCACGAGGGGGCCCATCGGGCGGCCTCCAAAACCGTTCGAAGATACTCCTCCGGCACCGGGTCGGGTTTATACTTCCGGACGCTCCTCCTCTCCGTAATAGCCTGCATAACGTCCATAAGCTTGACCTCCAGGGTTGATTCCTCACCTGACCGGGATTGACATGGCCCCTGCCATGAGCATTATCGAATATATGCCCAGACGAGGCGTATGTCAATAGCCGGCCTTCTGCACCTAAGTATGGCGGATATTCACCGGCACGGCAAAGAGCCGGTGTCGATCTGGACCCTTGTGATGGGTGCCACCGCTTGACCGGTGGAGCCCATCACAATATAATGTTCTCGATTTCACTCAGCTTGAGACCCCTGATTAAGGATATCTCCAGGGGGATACAGGGGCTGCGAGCGATTAGTTTGAGAGGAGGCGTCAATATGGGCACAAGACTGAAGGGTAAAGTGGCAGTGGTGACCGGTGCCGGCCGGGGCATTGGCAGAGGTCTAGCCCTGGCTCTGGCTGCTGAGGGGGCTCAGGTGGTGGTCAACGACCTGGGAGGCGGCCCCGATGGAACCGGTGGCGCCGCCCAGCCGGCCGATGAGGTGGTCCAGGAGATCAAGAAGCAGGGGGGGACAGCGGTTGCCAACTACGACAGCGTCGCCACCTATGAAGGTGGGGAGAAGATCATTAAGGCTGCCGTCGACAGCTTCGGTAAGATTGACATCCTGGTCAATAACGCGGGCATCCTCAGGGACCGGATGATATTCAATATGACGCCGGAGGAATGGGACGCCGTTCTCAAGGTCCATCTCTACGGTGTTTTCAACTGCACCAAGCATGCTGCTGTGTTGATGAGGCAGCAGAGAAGCGGGCGGATAATAAACTTTAGCTCCACTTCCGGGTTGATAGGAAATCCCGGCCAGGCCAATTATGGTGCCGCCAAGGCGGGGATCGCCGGATTCACCAGGGTGGTGGCCAGAGACCTGGGAAGATACGGGATAACGGTGAATACCATTGCGCCGGCGGCGGGCACAAGGCTGACCCTAAGTGAGGAAATGGTGGCTGCGCGGAAATTGAAAGCCGAGCGCGGCATTTCAGGCGCACTCACTCCTGCGGATCAGGAACTGCCGCCTGCGGATGATATAGCTCCTATAGTGGTATGGCTGGCGTCCGATGCCGCGGTCGACATCAACGGCTGCACCTTCGGATCTCGGGGCGGGACCATCGAGCTGCATACCGACCCGGTGCCCATCAAGAGCATCCACAAGGAGGGAAGGTGGACGCTTGATGAGCTGGACGAGGTCATGCCCAGGACATTGGCGCAGGGGCTGGTGAACCCCTCCACGCCCCTGCCACCAAAGGCCTGAGCCGCGGACAGAGCTGAATACGGTCGTGGGCGTGCCTGATGGCTGGTCTGGGCACCGTGTCAGGCCCGCCTCGCCCGGTATGTCCCCGACCCCTCTCCCCCCAAGGGAGAGAAGGGGTATGGCCCGTCGAATGAAGATCGGCTGGCCGGCGCTGACGCGGTGATAGCTAGATCGCCTTCTCTCCCACATCGGGTTGCCGATGACCATTATATACCCCCAGCCATCCCTGGTCTTGAACATGTCGCCGAAATAGTTTAGGGTCTCGTTGCCGACTTTGGGCATCACCTCGCCCAGAACCTTGTACCGGGCAGCGCCGCCGGGGAAGGTCATGAGGCTGGCAGCGGTATCGAAAAGCGACGTCTCCACCATCTGGCCGCGGCCAGTCTTTTGCCTATGTAACAGGGCCGAGACTGTCCCCAAAGCCGCGTGAAGCCCGGTGCCAAGGTCGCACCACCCCACCGCAGCCCTTATTGGCGGGTCGCCGGGAAAGCCGGTGTAGGCCATCTGCCCGCATTCCGCCCCGCCCGGCTCCTCGATGCGTATCATCTCGGCTCCCATGTCGGCAAGGATGGCGCAGCAGAAGGGGCCAGCCAGATACCTTGAGATGTCGAGCACGCGCACCCCTTCCAGTATGCCCTTCATTTCGCCCTCCTTTCCCAGCCACGGCATTGGCTTTTGCGGCAGATTGTAGCTTATTCCAGAGTTAGGGGTAAATGTGGCACAGGCGCGGCTTGCCGCGATGGGCGCGGACCGCGGCGAGATGGGGGAGAACCCGCTAAGACCGTTGGGGCTAGCACCTATGAATTATGGGGGGAAATACGAGACAAAATCAGGGTATGCACAGTACTATTTTCCCCCCAAAGGGAGTTAAATTCGAACAAAGAGGAAAATCTATGCATATAGAGCAAGGCGTTAACAGAGCCGAAAGGCTCTACAAGGGGCGAAAGGGGGTGATGTCCATAGGGAAGGGGTTGGAGAAGACCTGCTTGCTGACCGGGCCCGGCGTATAGCTGGCACCGGTCACGACAGAATGTGACAACTAAATTCAGGAGGAGATTGAACTATGAGAAGGTTTCATCGAGACAAGGGTGGCTTCACGCTGGTAGAGCTGCTGGTAGCAGCTGGAATCCTGGCCATACTGGCGGCGGTTGCTGTGCCCACTGTGGCCAACTTCATCAGCAGCAGCCACGACGATGCGGCCGCGGCTGAGCTGTCCAATGTGCAGACGGCCGTGGACTCCATGATGGCTGATAGGGGGCTGGAAGCGGTGGCAGCGTTCGCTAGCCCCGGCACCTCCGATATGACCATCTTTCCTTCCGCCACCAACCCGCTCTCAGACTACCTGCGCCAGCCGACTACAAACGGCACGTATTCCGTCACAGTAGGCGGAACGGTGACGCAGGAAACCACGGGGTACTAGTAAGGCTCTGGGAGCTGAGGTATTGCACAACATAGCAGCGGCAGAGGCAGTACCTTGGTGCTGCCTCTACTTTGCACACCGAGGTGTTGCCTCTGCCGGATAAAAGGTGGCTGGAGGAACATGGCAGGAATCAGGGGTCAGAAGGTTGAAGAGAGCCAGCCCTCTCCAGGTGCCTTAAGCGTGGCGCCTTCCAACGGCAGCTATCAAGGCGAGGGGATCGTGACGCGGCAAAGAGAGCTGGAGAGAATGAAATCTGAATATCTCGCCAAGGCCTGTCACGAGCTTCGCACACCGCTCTTCTCCATTCAAGGCGCTGCCGGATGGCTTCGCGATGGCAAGGTGCCCGACGCCGAGACCCGAAGGGAGTTCCTTGACATCATCTATAGGGAGAGCCAGCGTCTGGGCAAACTGGTGAATGACCTTTTGGATATCTCGGCTGCTGAGTGCGGCGGGCTCCGGATCGACCCGCAGCCCATGTCGCTGGGGGAGGCCGTGCTGCAATCCATAGCAGCCCTGGAAGGGATGGCTCGTGAAAGAGGGGTCACCATCGAGACCGACCTTCCCGTCACTCTGCCGGCGATTGTGGCCGACCGGGGCAGGGTGGAGCAGGTGCTCACCAACCTGGTGAGCAACGCCATCAAATTCAGC
>JAUVWM010000005.1 GCA_030604105.1 Dehalococcoidaceae bacterium | reverse complement strand
GCCGCGTAGTCCAGGGTTTCAACGAGTGCAACTTGTTTGGTGGTCATCCGGCACCTCCTGCTGCGATCACTGAGTGTCTCAGGACATCCATGCTATCACTGACCTGGTGGCCGTTACCCTCAGAGCTAGATCCACCACCGCCTTGACCGCCGCCACCGCCTTGACCGCCGCCACCGCCTTGACCGCCGCCGCCAGCGGCAGCAGCAATCTTATCGATGGCATTCTTGATCCACGTCTCCAGGGGGATCACAGCCCTCACCGCCTCCCAGGTCAGGAACAGGGTGCCAAGCCTGGCGCCGCCGACCCCGACCACCTTATGCCCCCAGCGGGACATAGCATAAGCCTGCCCGCCATAGATCAGGGCCACAGGGATAGTCGGTATCCTGGGGGTTAGGAAGGCAGAAGTAAGCTCTGCAAGAACCAACGCTGATCCGCCGCCAAGGGCAGCCTCACCCAGAGGAATCCCGAAGACCTCCGCTTCCTGAATCCTAGCTGCAATTCCTTCTAGTGCAGGCATAGGTTACCTCCTCTTCCTCTTGGCCGGGGGAAGGCCGCAGCTCTCATTTTTGGCAAACTTGCCATCGCACTTGCAGCGCCTCCCCTTGCCTCTCACACTTACTACTCTACATTCAGCCACAGGTCACCTCCTCAGCATTTGCCCACGAAGCGGACTTTACCATCGGGGCGACGACAGTATTTTATCCTCTTCCTGGTGCACCGGCATTCGCCTGGTCTCATCTTTGTTCCTTTAGCCACGACATACCTCCTTTATTTGAAACTGGCGTAGCGCTTCACTTGCCGCGGGGGACAGCCCGGAGACTGGGCTCCCCCCTCTAACATTTGCCTGCAATGCGTGGACCCCTGGCCGTATGGCATAGTCTCATCTGGGTGCTCTTCCATGTCCGGGGCCCCTTGACGCAAATACACTGGCTTACGGGCACACGTCTTGCGCCGTGAACAAACACAGCGTGCGGTGATGGCGAGGGCATATCTGACCTCCTTTCAAGAAGGGGACAGCCCCAAAAGAAGAGGGGGACACCCAAACCCCTTTCGGAGCTGTGTCCCCCTTTCCTATGCCCTGGCCTGGTAAACAAAACGGCCCTGGGAAGCACGCTTACCAGCCCCAGGGCCTTGAAAATATACTTTATCACCAGGGGGAGGGCTTTGTCAATGCCTCAAGCATACACTTTCACTGTTGGATAAAGCCTTTCCATTTCCCTCATATCAGAGAATGAGAAAGATTGCTTGTGTTCAGCTCCTAAAAGCCCCCTTATTCCACCAGTAGAGAGAGGATGGGGCAATACAATAATAACATGGTCAGCTACTCTAACCATCTCATTCAGAGCCTGTTTCCAATTATCGAGATGCTCCAAGCTATGGCTAGCAAAGGAAACATCAAACTGCTTATTGGAGAAAGGCAAAGGGTTTTCCATATCGTAGTGCACAAAGTTCGGCAGATTAGCCAGCTTTTTGTCCAGGTTGACCTTGACTAAAGGATCAACGGCTATAGTGCTCGCCAGTGGTGACCAAGGATTCCCCACAGCACCTAGATTGATAATGCCCTTACTTTTAACTAGCGATTTAGCTTCGCTGAAGGCTGCCTGCTTCTTAACTGTGTGATTCAGAAAAGCCCAAGTAGAATAAAAGTGCAGTAAATTCATCCTTCTCCCTTTTGCCTCCGCTCGAGATACTGGAGAAGATACCTGGCAGCCACGGCAGCGCCTATGGCGAGCAGGATTCCAGAAATGCCGGCTACTAGCGGGTTTCTTGTCTTGACCACGCAAATTTCCTTCTCAGCCACCGTCAGACCTCCCACATACAGGCTGAGATATGCTAGCCCGGCAGATGGCATACGACAAAGGACACTCCGCCGTGCCCAGCCCTTCAGGGGGGCATCCCGCCTCGATGTTCTTCTCCTGCACCTTGCTCACGCAGCTATCGAGCTTCCCCACCAGGCCGAGCTCGACTTCGCACTTTGAGAGGGCGATGCCGTGGACCTTGGAGAGATAAGAGCCATCAACCTCATAGTAGTCAGGATGCTCGCTCATAGCAACCTCCTCTCTGGGCAGTACCTCCATGGCGTCGATCATCCCGGTGGTCACCTTCGTCACCGCGGCCAGGTTACGCCTCAGGACCTCCATGTCCTTTGCCCACAAAGCGACGTAGGGGAAGGAGCGGACCCCGGTGTCAAAGCCAAAGTGGGCGCACACTGCGAAGGCGACACTCTCGGCTATTGTCTCGTGATCACCCCTCGAGATACCGGGCTGGGGCTCTGTATCGTGGTGGGCCAGCTCGTGGGTCAGGGTTTTGGCTTGCTGCGCCCTGGACTCATCGGGCTTGATCCAGATTTCCTTTTTCAGTGGATCAAAGGATCCCTTGATGTCGGGGCGCAGCCCGGGCTGGGACTCGAAGCTGACTGGAACCTGCTGGCTTGCCGCATAATCAAGGAGCCGCTGCCAGAGTGCCTCGCTCACCTCCCCGGTCAGGGTGGGGACCTCCATGATGGGGAGCTCCTCGCCTTCGGTTTGCTTGACATCGAAGACGTAGACGACTTTGAAGTAGATAGGTCGGGGCTCGGGCTTGAGCAGCTCCTCTTCCTCATCGACCACTTCGGGCTCCTTGGGCTTGGGCGGGAGGCAGGGCGCCAGGATCGCGATGCCCGTCTCCCCCTTTTTCACCCACCGGCCCAGCTCCTTCCAGGTGACATAGCCGGCGACACGGGTAGCATCCTCCCTTTGCACTGCGATCAGCATGATGTTGCCCAAACTGTAACGGTGGAATTTGGCCATGGTAAGCAGGTATCGCTGGTAGTTTTCGCTCTCCAGGATGCCCTGAATGCCATCCTGGAGCCTTTTCATAACCTCATCGATCTTCCGCCCCTTCTCCTCCGGCTCGATCGCGAACAGAGCCTCGGCCTCGTATCCCTCAAACCAGGGGAGCAGGTGCATCTGATGGGAAGCCACCAGCTCGCATGTAGCCTCGATCTGGTAGAGTTTGCCCCCCAGGATATGTCCCGGCGGCTGACCCCGGCACTCCTGGCCGAAGAGCTCGGTGAGGTAGATGTCGCAACCTTTGGCAGTTCGGAAGGGGCTCTGGGAATGGCACTTGTCGCGGACTAAATCGACGAGCTCGCAGCCAGAAGGATAAATGCCGGTAGGAGTTGAAGCCATAGCGACCGGCTCCAGATCGCAAGCTCCAACGAGGATGCTCTCAAAGAGCTTCCGCTGCTCCCTGGCCCAGTCCAGGGGATCCTGAGGGTAGCTGACTTCCCTTTCGCAAAGTTTCTGCTCCTCAAGCTGCTGGAACTCCCTTGCTTGGTCGGCCACCTCGACCAGCTTATCCTTTCTCTCCTCATCAGGCTCCATCGGCAACGTCTCCGTCGCCAGTTTCTTGATGAGCATGTAGTGCTTCCTGGGGCAGTGCTCCCCCTCGCTCTCACATGGACACGATGGGTCGGAGAGGTGGCCTTGAAGCAGTGCCAGCTCCCCCTCTATCTCGTTGTACTGCCAGCGGAGGATCGGCTTCATTGCCCTTCACCCTCCCCCGGCGCCTTCCGCTTGCCTTTCTCCCCGCCAAGCGCTATTTTGGCTGTGTTCTTCTGCCCGAGGAGGAAAGCCTTATAATCGGGATCCAGGTTGCGCTCCCTTAGTGCATCTTCAGTGGTCGCAAGGATGAACTGGGCTGTGCTCTCCATATCAGTCTTCTTGGACATCATCATCCTCTGGGCGTAGTTTGCGCCTCTGAACAGCCAGTGGGTCGATACGCCTTTGCCCTGCTTGCCGCTGAACCATTGCTCCACGAGCTTGCCCGCCGGGGTAGCCAGGAAGGCATTGATCTGCCCCAAGCTGCCCAAGAGCCCAGCCCCCGTGGCAGCCCCCGTGGCACCCCCCGCGGCACCAGCCCCCGGATTTCCCTTCAGCTCCTCCGCGATCCTGCCCGCCATGCTCTGGGCCTCTTGAGCCACGAGCGGGGGTAGGGTAGCGGTAACACTTTCCAGAATCCTCTGCTCGAGCCCTGCCATTCCCTCTTGCACCTGGGCGACAACAATATCGCCGAGCTTCCCCAGTATCAACTGCTCGGAAGGGTTGAGGCCGTCCGCCCCAGGCTCCGGCTGAACCTTACAATGGACGGCGTGGGCGTGGGCCGCTGATTTGGTCTTGAAGTCATCTCTACCACAGCCTTTGGGACAGGGGTAGCGCTCATTTTCTTCGGTCATTGGCATCCTCCCTTATCCGCTTCCCATTCGGGGACTGAGTGTGTCGCCCTGCACTCTGGCAAACGGTGACAATCCTTACAAACGTCTTGACAAACGTCAAATAGCTGGTCAACTTTTGCACCTGTTAAGCCGCATAGATGAATGTATCTATCGTGTTCCAAGGGCGTTAGGATCTCCATTTTTCGCCCCCTGACCGCTCCGCCAGCATCGCCAGCGCCGGGGCCGCCTTATCCCTCTTTGCGGACGTATGTTTTCTGGTCATAGTCGAATTTGAAGCCAGCCTTGGGGACGGGGGAGGTCTCAGGCTCCGGAGCCGGCTCCTTGGTTTCCAGCTCCTTGGTCTCCGGCTCAATCTCAGCCAGCTTCCTCCCCTTGGCCGTTAGTACCTCATCCCTGATGGGTCCGCAGCTTGGGCAGTCCCCAAACAGAATATGCTCCAGGTCTGCCTTGCGAGCTCCCTTCCATTCATCACTGCCGGCCTCGATCGGCGGCTTGGAAACAGCCCCCTCCACCTTGGTCACCCTCTCGCCGATCTGCTCTACCGTCTGGCAGAGCTCGGGGACTTTCTGACAGATATCGGCGTCGATCGGCGGCTTGGAAACAGCCCCCTCCACCGTGGCCACCCTCTCGCCGAGCTGATCCACGGTCTGACATAGCCCGGGGAACTTTTGACAGATATCGGTGTCGATCTTCTCCATTTTGGTGCTGAGGTCGCCCAGGGCCTTGGCAACTTCTTCGTTGGTTATGGTCATACTCTTATCCTCCTCAGTGGTATTGCTGGGTGCTCTCAATAGCGCTTCAATTTGTTCATTGGTAATGTGGGAGAGATGGTGCCCTCGCCTAGTTTGGGGGTTCTTAAAGGACCTCTCACAGCCAGGTTTCAGGCAAGGATACTTTTCCATAACAAAAAGCCCCAGTCTTCCCAGGGCCTGGGCCCATGATATTGCAAGATGAGGTTGTTGTCAAGGTCACCGAGGTTGTGGTATTATACGAGTAACGTCAGTTTGCGGTATTATAAGACGCAATTCGAAGGCTAACTGGAAAGGAGGAACCGGTGAATTGGATCTGGCGATTTCTGGTGGTGACAGCAGTCCTAGCGGCCTTTTACGCTCCTGGGGAGTTGACTCGGCTGCTGGTGAACGCTTGGTCAACTTACGGGTTAGTGAGGCCCTTCTGGCTTGAGCTGCTCCTGATTTGGGTTGGTTGGAGCATTCTGCTCTTTGTGTTGGTGATGTCCTTTAAGAGGGGCGATCCGAAATACAGAGGGGGATAGACAGATAGGGCTGGACAGGGCAGGCGGCCTCCTCGAAGTTCCTCAGCCTGCCGCGCTCCCTGGGAGTTAAGAGATGGCTGGAGCGCAGGGGAGAGAGGAGTTAGTGATGGGAGTTAATTGGACACCTATTGTAGTGCTTCAAGTCTGTGCAGGAACAAACGTGACTGAGCTGGAAACTATATGGGAGCTGCTAAGAGGCAAGGGCTATGATATTGGGCAGGACATCAAAAACCCGCTGCTCTATACCATTTTTAAGCCCGAGGCTCCTTAAGAAGCCGCCGGGGCAGGGGCTGCCGAGGTTTTCAGCATCGCCGATCCTGGCGAAGCCCCCCCAGGTATTCTGGGTCACCTTTTCCGTTTTACCCCCCTAAAAACGCAAATTTCGACGCCCCCGGTTGATTTTTGACGCCGACCCGTGCTAAAATAACCCAACTGGCTCAGGGCAGCATCTCCATGACTGCCGGGAGGTGGGGAGTCCTCAGCTAACCCGGCGGTCGCCCTGGCCAGTTATCTCTGCCCTTTCATAAGCTGCAATCCCTCATCGTAAAAAAAATCTGCCCCTTCCCCCCCCAGCTCCCCTTGACAAATGAGGTTGCAATGTGGTAGCTTTCAACCATGGAGATGCCCGCCACCCCCAAAACCTGCCACTTTCAGCTTTGCGACCCCACATCGCTAAGTGCCCTTTATACATGTTATGGGCAAAGGGTGCAACCGGAGGTGCTGGGGCGCCCCTTGCCACCTCTTGCCCCCCCCTGGAATAATTTTGCCTCGGAGGATGATGCGATGATGTTGATGAATCCCTTTAAGCAGTTTTGCGACGATCTCGACCTCCAGGACCTGGCTCCTTCGACCCGGTACATCTACAAGGTCTTCCTGGCCCAGTATCAGGAATGGCTTAACGGCAGGAGCCCAGGCGAGGTCACACTGAAAGGCTATCTGGCCTATTTGCGGGACGAGAAGGGGGATAAAGACAGCACCAGGGCCACCAAATATCGTGCCCTGCGGCTGTTCCACGAGTTCCTGGGGCAGCCGGTCAAGAAGTGGCGTATCCGGGTCAGGGTGCCCAAGCTGCTGCCCCCGTTCATCCACCCGGAGGAGATAGAGGGGATCCTGGCCCAGATAACCTATAAAGTCACACCAGATCCCACGCACCAGGTCAGGGACAAAGCCATAATATCAACCTTTGCCCTGAGCGGCGTGAGGATGTCCGAGCTCTGCGGCCTCACGGTGAGAGATATCGACCTAAGGGCCGACTATCTCCGCGCTTTCGGCAAGGGAGATAAGATGCGGACCATCCCCATCAATGAAGAGCTGCACCAGATCCTCGACGAGTACCTGGCCTCGGTTGGCCTCAAGCCCAATGATTCGCTCTTTGGCCTTGCCCCCCGGACTGTCAAGAAGATGGTGCGGAAGTATGCCGACCTGGCTGGGCTGCCGCATATTCATGCCCACTCCCTGCGTCACTTCTACGGTTCGCAGCTTACCAAGAAGCGGGTGCCGAGCAGGCAGATCCAGGAGCTCCTGGGCCATGCTGACCCCGCGACCACTGCCATCTATCAGCAGGTCGCGCCCGAGGACTTGAGGTTGGCAGCAGCCAAGGTGAGTATCAGCGGCAACAACAACGCGACTAAGGCTGAGCAGATAGGTGAAAAGCTCGGCGTTTCCCCGGAGCTGGTACAGTCGATTATCGAGCTGCTCAAGGGGGAGGGATGATGTGCGAAACAGTGGACGGCCAGGTCTATCTTACCACGCAGGAAGCGGCAGGGCGGATCGGGGTGTCGGCTGACACTATCAGGCGGTGGGCGAGATTGGGATGGCTCCCCGCCAGGAAGTTCGGCACTCAGCTCTTCATTTTGGAGAAGGATATTAAGGCTCTGCTCGAGGTCGATGGGGTCGGCGGCGAGGTCGGCGGGGTCGAAAACCAGGTAGGAGCCAACGGCAAGAACTAGGGAGGGGGTCATGGCGATAATGGGAAAGCTATCAATGTTGCCCAAGGTCGGTATAGTTGCTTTAGTAGCTGTCTTGGCGCCCAGGGCCCCCGTCGGGCAGGGGGGCCCAGATAGCGTTCCTGCGGGGTAGATGCTTTTCAAATGGGGTTGGATTTATCCAGCTCGGCTAAAGCCCCGCGGGGCGCTCTTGAAAGGAGAGGTAATGGGCGAGTGTAAGACGATGGTTCGCAGAATTGAGTTTGTCTTTGAGGATGAACTCACTGAGGTTTATGTAGATGTGGAGGCAGAAGGTGATTGCCCTATTACTGCGCAGGGAAGGCATCATAAGAGTTTCCCGCCTTCTCGGTCTGCACTAGATATTCTGCAACAAGAGATAGCGAAGGGCGATTACCTCTTGTGGTGAAGCCTAACCTAGCTCGCAGGGCAGGGCGCCCTTGAAGAGGAAGGAGTGATAAAAATGTACGATTACCAACTTCCAGATGCAGGTCACACCGCTTGGGTGCTGGTGAGTCAAACCCGGGCTGCGATGCACAGGTTGGCAGAGGGGCTCCTGGCCAAGGTCGGTTTGTCCCCTGAACGCTTCCAGGTTCTGTCACTTTGTAGCAACCGCACGTTGATCCCTGCCGAGATAGCGCGATCGATGTTGCGCGCGAGTCAAAGCGTTGCTGGATTGCTCAATCGCATGGAGAGAGACGGCCTGGTGGCAAGAGTGCTGAAGCGACCCGGGCACCCCTTTACCGAGATCCAAATAACCCCCCAGGGCGAGGAGCTCCTCCGGGTGGGACTGGAGGTGGCGGTGCCGCTGATCGACAAAGTGATGTCCTCGCTGTCAGCAGAGCAGCTCGAGGAACTTCAGAAGCTCCTGCGAGTGATTCGGCAAGATGCTATCGAGGCGCTGCGAATGGAGATAAAGCCAGCACCGAGTAGCGCCCTGCTTGTCTAAAGGAGGCGAAGTGAAAACAGTCTATACCCTCAAGCGCTCCCGGGTGGGAGGGCCGATCCAATACGACAGCCTCGGCTCGATGCTCAACGGGCTGAGGAAGATCCTGGAGGACAGGGAGAGGAGCGGCTTTCTCGGCAAAGTTTGGATCACGGTGGAGGCGAAAAAGGAGGATACCTGATTGAAAGAGCTTCACCTGGGACCGCGGACGTTGATCGTCAACGGCAAGTTACTCGGCACTTGTGATGATCTGCACCTGATCATCGCTGAGGCAACCGATGAGGAGATCCAGGAGCTCCAGGATGCCGAGATCCGCCTGGTCAAGATGAAAGGAGAGTGAGCCCTCCAAAGCTACTAAAGGCGTTCAAATTTGCGTTTTTAGGGGGGTAAAACGGAAAAGATGATGCTTAACCCATCTTCAGGGCACTCGTCAGGCGAGGGGTCCCAGCAGCTCGCCATGATTCTGCCGCCGAAGCCGGCCAGGGGGCGCCGCGCCAGGGATGAGCACCCCGGGGTCAAGATCCTCTGCGCCATCTATCAGCACGGTGTCGATGAGACCCGCGCCCTGGCCATCCTCGAGCATTTTGGCTCGGTCGGCGCCTACCAGCGGGCGAACCTCAAGGAAAGGATGAAAGTCCCCGGAATCGGGAGGACGCTGGCCAAGAGGTTCGATCTCAACATGGAACTGCCTTACAAAAAGGGATGAATTAGAGAAGGGAGATAGCCATGCCGATCGAAGGAATATCCAACATTGTCAGGATGCCGCGCCTGGGCAAAATTCACCTTGGCATCAAGGTGGAAAAGCCGGGGAAGCATCCCTATCCCCAGGCCACCGACTACTTTGTGGTCCCCGAGGAGGTGGCAGCGGTATTCGGCCCGGAGCCGAAGGAGCTGGAGATTATGTTCCCCACCGAAGAGCCCGGCCAGTTCGCCCAGCAATGGCTGCGGGCTTATTCCATGACCCAAGGGCTTGTCTGTATTGGTGACGGGGTAACTTCCAGGCGCAAAGTTGACAAAAAGACCGGTGCCATGGCCAGTCACGAGACCAAAGACTGGGAATGGAGGGAGGGCCTGTCCTGCGACCCCCAGGATTGCCCGGAGTACATGGCCAAGCGGTGCCGCAGGGTGATGAACCTCCAGGTTCTGATACCGAAGGTGCCCGGCCTGGGGGTGTGGCAGATCGACACTTCGAGCTTCTACGGCATCGTCAATGTCAACAGCATGATCACACTCTTGAAGGGTATTGGCCGCTGCAGCTTCATCCCGTTGAAGCTGTGTCTGGGCCCGATCCAGGTGACTCCCCCGGGGCAGACCAAGAAGACGGTCCACGTCATGCACTTCAAGGAGGACATGACCTGGGCTGAGATGGCCAGGCTGATACAGACAGCGCCGCCCCAGGCCATACTCTCCCAAGGGGTGATTCCGCCTGAGCCCGAGGTGGAGGAGCCCCCAGGGGATCTGTTCCCACCGGAGGTGCTGGCCGAGGAGGTCAGCAAGGAAGAGGCTGAGGCATTGCAAGCGGTGGAGAAACCGCCAGTCGGGGCGACAGTGCCCGGGCGCGATCCCTCCACAATCAAGACCAGGACGGAGTTTGAGAAAGCCTGCTTTGATGACTTGGGCATCCAGCCCAAAGAGGCATGGCAGCTCGCCGGCTGCACCCCGGCCCAGGTCGCCGATTGGGGCGACCTCTATCTCCGGGTCAAAGCGAAGAAGTCATAGCGCGAAGCAAACGACGGCATCCTACCTCAAGGGGTGTAGTTTGGCAACAGAAGACAGCAGCGCCCGCGAACAAAGGGCTCGCCTGCTTGAGACATACTTCGTAGGCAGACGGGATATCTATGCCGTTCAGAATGAGATGGGGGAGTATACTGCGACCCGCCGGCCCCTATCCCCGGAACTGCTGCTCGCGCACTGCAAGGGGCAAAGAACGATTGCCACCTACCCCGCCAACGATATCGGCAATACGCCCTTTGCCATCATCGACATCGACCGAAAGGATGCCCCTGCTGAGGAATTTGCCCTGTTCGTAAAGAGATGGCTCGCCCACTTCAGGGTGCCGGCCTTCATAGAGTTCAGCGGTCGGAAGGGATACCACATCTGGGTGATCTTCAAGTGCTGGGTCCCGGCGGCCAAGGCAACGCGCCTGCTCAGCATCGCCATCAGGCAGCATGAAGCGGAGCTCGGAGAGCCCGGGTTCCAGCTCGAGCCGCCCTTCCCCAGGCAGCCCCGGACAACAATCGAGCACCCGGGCAATTCAGTGAAACTGCCCTGGGGGGTGCACCAGGTCTCAGGCAATTTCGCCTACTTCGTCGACGATGATTTCCTGCCCCTGCCTGACTGGGGAGTACAGGCCATCAGCCAGGCGCAGCGGGTCACCGAGGCCGATCTTGATGCCATCCTTGCCGAGTTCCCCGAAGTCGAGCCGGCGCCGGCACCACCATCGAGGAAGCAGCAGCTCCCCTGCTTTGGGGCGATGATGGAGGGGGTGGGGGAGGGAGTGCGCCATATCGCCTCCCTGAGGCTGGCCTGCCACCTATACCGACAGGGGATGCCGGAAACCCTGGCACTTTCAACACTCCTGGAATGGGACCATAACTACAATAAGCCGCCGTTGGGGGCCAAGCGTATTGAGCGCAATGTCAGCGATGCCTACACCGGGAAATACAAGCTCGGCTGTGCCGATATCGAGGCAGCGGGGTTCTGCGATACTGAGTGCCCGATCTATCGCAAGCGGTACTTGGAGAGCGATCAGCGAGTCGAGGCTGCCGCCACCACCGTCGCCCTTCAAGAACTGATCAAACTTAGCTCCCACCCACCGACCTACCGCGCCGTCATAGACGGGTACCAAGTCGAGCTTGAGACCGACGACTTGCTGAGGCTCACCCGGTTCCAGAAGAAAGTAGCGGAGATATTGAACTTCATCCCCAACCTTGGCATGACTCAGAAGCAGTGGCTGGCCATGGTCGATGAGAAGCTCCGGCTGGTGGTCTGCGAGTCAGCGCCCGCCGATGCCGCCGATCGGGCGGAGGTGGTGGAGCTGATACTGGATTGGCTGGAGAGTGCGCCCAAAGCAGAGGCCGCCGAGGACGTGGAGGCTGGCAGGCCAGTAGAAAGGGAGAGCACCTGGTATTTCCGGGCAAAGGATGCGGTGAGCTACCTCCGGGCCAAGCACCAGATCGTGGTCAAGCCAGCAGCGCTCTGGTCCGTGATCAGGGACACCGGTGGGGACACCACGTCCGTCCGCGTGGGCAGGAAGTCGTTTAGCCTCTGGGCCCTGCCAAAGAGAGAGGCCGAGGCCGCAGAGGCCCCCGAGGAGGAGGAGCACCTTGAGTTCTAAATTTCGTCTTATTATGGGGGCCAAAAAAAATGAAAAACTTTTTTATTCGGAGAAAACTTGGAGGTGACAAAATGACACCAGCTATGATTTATAGCTCACTTCCTTGTCACTTCTATATTGTCACAAACTCTCCACACACCCCTGCAAAAGTGACAAAGGCTTTTATGATGTTTGCACGGCCCCCATATATAGGCGGAATTGGAGGAGAGCATGTTCACTGAAAAAGTCCACGGCCCCCCGGGGACGGGCAAGACCCATGCCCTCATCGAGAGGGTGAGACAAGAGATCGATAGCGGCGTGGCGCCGGAGGATATCGGCTACTACTCCTTCACCCGGGCGGCTGCCAGGGAGGCGGCGCGGCGGATCTCGGCCGATGGCCAGTTCCCCCACTTCAGGACCATCCACTCGGAGTGCTTCAGGCTCCTGGGCCTAGCCCGCGATGAGGTGATGGCAGGCAAAAAGCTCGGCGAGTTTGCCCGGGCGTTCGGCTACGAATTCTCTGATATGGCTGCGGCCCAGGACGTTGCCGAGCACGAGGTTCGGGAAAAGGTGCTGAGGACGCTCGGCGACCACCTCCTCTTCTTTGAGGAGTGGCGCAAGAGCCTGCTCCTTGATACCGAGCAGGCTTACCGCAGCTTCATGCGGATGGGGGATCTCCCCCCGGGCTGGTCTTTGCCGGTGGTGGTCAAGTTCCAGGAGAGGTATGAGGGATATAAAAGAGAGAACGGGCTTTATGACTTTTCTGATATGCTGCTCGGCGTCCTGCGGGAGGGGCTGACGCCCGGGGTGCGTGTTCTTGTCCTCGATGAGGCGCAGGACTGCTCCCCCCTCCAGTTCAAGGTTCTTGACCTCTGGCTTCAGGGTGTGGAGCGGCATTATATCGGCGGCGACCCCTTCCAGGCGATCTACCAGTGGCAAGGGGCGAGGCCAGAGCTATTTCAGGCCAGACATGCTGAAAAAGGGACTTTGCTCGATCGGAGCTTCCGCCTTCCGCGGCAGGTATATGCCCTCTCCCGGGGGGTGATACCGGAGAGTCCCCGTTACCAGTCGCGGGATGCCGAGGGCTACATCAAGCACTGGCCGCTGGAGAGGGCGCTCAACGCTCTCGAGAAGGCCGATGGCAGCGCCTTTCTCCTGGTAAGGAACAGGTACCTTCTCGATGCCCTGGTGGAGGAGCTCTACCTGCGGGGCGTGCCTTTCGGCAACCTGAGGGGCCCCTCGCCATTCCGGGGTGCGACCGCGGGGCTGGTATTGCTGCTGCGCCGCCTTTTGCGGAACGAGCCGGTTACCCTGGCTGACCTCGCCCGACTTCTGGAACATATCCCCCAGAAGCCTTACCTCGAGAGAGGGCTCAAGGCCGAGACCAAGCGACGGGCGGAAGAGAGCCCGGAGCAGCCGGTGCGTCTCCCCTCGCTGCTTGACCAGGTGACCGAGGCGTTCACCAGGCTGGCAGGAAGCGGGGAGTATCTGGACCTTCTGAAGATGCCGGCGCGCGATGGGGCATATTTCAGACGGGTGATCACCAAGTACGGGGAGGGGGCGCTCACCGACAGGCCGCGCCTTCTCCTGGGCACGATTCACTCGGTAAAGGGCATGGAGGCTGACCATGTGGTCATCCTATCTGACATGGCGAAGAGGACCTGGCTGGGGTGGGAGGCAGATCCCAGCGCCGAGCTCAGGGTGTGGTATGTGGCAGTAACCAGGGCCAAGCAGGGGGTCACCCTGGTGGAACCAAAGCAGATGAGGTGCTTCGAATGGCCCAAGGAAAGAAGAGACAGTTGAGTCTTTTTGATACTGGCAGCAGGGAAGCTGTCATCCTGATCAACCGGATCAAGGATGGCCACACCAAGATTTGGGAGCGGTGGCAGCTTATCCGGCAGATGGCGGAAGGCAGCGGCAAGGACAAATACCTGGCGACCTGGGATGATGCGGTAGAGAGATTAAGGGGGCTGGCTGGGGAGCTGGCAGCGCACGGGTATCGGGGATGCATCTATGAAGGCAAAGCTCCCCAGCACCCTTGCCTTGTGTGCAGTGTGCCGAATGAACTTTGGAAAAAGGAGGGCTGCCCTGCTTGGGAGCTTGAAGGCGCTGGCAGCGAAGGCCCGCCGGGGTGAGCCGCTCACTGACCAGGAGCAGGGGAAGCTCTGCCTCGGCTGCGTGGGCACCGGGGACGCCTGGTGGGGCCCGGACGGCATTCATTGCAAGCGGCGGAAGTGCAAATACAGGTCCTCGAGGACATCGAGGTATTTTCGAGAGCGGGGGGGCTAGTTAGGTGTGTCCTGCGGGGTGAAAAATAAATGGCTGGATGTTGAACCAAGGGTTGCAAACCTTACGTTTCAACTCCGATTGCCAGCCCCGCAGGGCGCCCCTAAAAGTTTGAAATAGGCAAAGGAGAGGGGGAGAAATGAGAGAGGCACCGCATCTCAAGCAGGGATACATGTTCAGCACCAAGGGGCGCGGCATCGCCGGGTGGCTGAGCCGCAACCTGATCTTGCCCAGGAGCCCCCGCCACCATTTCGGCCTGGTGTGCGACTTCGTGGACTGGGAGCGCGATGGCAAGGGGGACTATATAGTCCGGGAGAGCATCGGCAGCAAGGGGGTGGCAGAAGGCCGGCTCTTCGCCGACTACATCGATCGGGGCTATGACATTGAGGTCTACGAGGTCGTGGGCGCCACCGAGCTCGAGGGCAGGATGGCCTGCACTGAGCTCTCCAGTATGGGGAGGAGGAAATACGATTACGCCCTGTGGCTCAAGATCGCCCTGGGGGTGATCACCTGCTGGTTAAGGCAGATCCGGCGCCTCGAGCTCCCTGGCGCGGTGTGGTTCTGGGAGATCCCCTACACCCGGGATGTTCCCCTGATATGCACCGAGGCCGCCGCCGAGGGCTGGCGCCGAGCGGGGAAGCCGATCATCCCCGAGGGAGTATGCCCGCTGCCGGCCTCCTTTGAACAGGCCCGCCGGGAGGAGGTGCTCAACGTGGTGGCCAAGTACAATCACGGATATGGGAGGTGAGACATGCCCCTGTATGAGTATGATGTGAATGTGAAGATCAAGGCTCTCAGGGCAGGAGCTACTGCGGAGGAGGCACTGAGGAATTTACTCGCAGAGCTACCGGGTGATGCAATTGTCCTGGAGACAGATACATTTCCTGCTAGAGTCGAGGAAGGGGAGCCTTGGCAGCCTACCAAAGGTGAAGCATGATCAACCCTGACTTGATACCCGACCTGATGTATCAAAAGAACCGATTGGGGCTGATGTGGGCGAGACGAGAGCCCGTAAAGACTTATGAGGAGTTTCTATTAGTGTCCCGGGCATGGCTGGAGAATAGCAAGAGGGACAATGAGCTCACCTTTCGCTGGTGGTGGGAGTGGGAAAGGTAGAAAGCGGGCAGGGGTGACGAGGGACGCCACTCGTTAAAGGGCGAAGCACCTTAAGAGTAGACCCGTGGAGCTGGCAGAGCAGTGCTGTACCAAATGTCTCTGATGCTATTTCACCCCTGCCCCGGTATATGACTATAGGGTAATAAAAGACAAGGGGGGGCAGGGAAAAATCTATGGAAAGGAGAACCGCCACGGTTAGGCAACTCGCTCGAGGGGGCCTGCCCCCCCCTTAAAGGAGGGTTTGGATGATTCCACTTAAAAAAGCGGAGGAGGTAGCGGCGGAGCTGGTGGGGATGCTACGGCCACACTTTGAGCAGATTGAGGTCGCGGGCAGTGTGCGCCGGCGCAAGCCCTATGTCAACGACATTGACCTGGTGGCCATCCCAGGCATGGCCGACCCGCGAGCGGTCCTGGGGATGCTACCGGTGGAGATTGTCCGCAGCGGCCCCAAGCTGGCGGCGTTCAAGTTCAAGGGCGTCGATGTCGATATCTACTATGCCACGCCTGAGACCTGGGGCACCCTGCTCCTGATCAGGACCGGGAGCAAGGAGTCGAATATCCGGCTCTGCACCCTGGCGCAAAACAAGGGCTGGAAGCTGAAGGCGAGCGGCGATGGCCTCTTCGACAGTGGCGGGACCCGGATCGCCGGCGACACCGAGGAGTCGATCTTCAGGGCGCTGGGGCTGCCTTATGAGCCGCCTGAGGCCAGGGGATAGGGGTGTGGACCGTAAGGACATCATCACCGATCTGGTGCTTGATAGCTTGATCTTCAACCGGAGGTGGTTTGCCTGGCTCGATCATTTTGTGGACCAGGATCCCCGGCGGCGGCAAAAGGTTGGCCAGCTAGTATTCTATGTGCCCCTTGTGGCGAGCGTCGTTATGATGCAGCTTTTCGGGGTGCTGGACATCAACCAACTGGTGGGGCAGTGGAGGAAGGACTAAGCTGCTGCCCTTCTCACGCTATCATCTGTTCAATCTCTGCCCCTATTCCGGGGTAGTCTGCTTCCAAGAGTTGCAGCACCTCTTCCCAAATTCCACTCTCTTTCAAGCCGTTTATAATAGCAATCAGTTGGTATTTCTTCCAAGGCTGCGTTTTTGTCCCCAGATACATCGCATATACCGAATTGTAGCCGCCCATGACTCCACTTGCAGCATAAGTATCCCACAGTGCTTTGCACTCAACTTTAATCCGTTCAAACTCACCTGCCACTGCCAAGTACGCCTCTGCTAGGTCAGGGTCGATCCCAGCCTTGGCAGCATTCATCCGATAGGTATCAACCCTATTCTGAAGTGCCCCTTGAAGCCAGTCCCCCCCGCACATCCAGTTGGGCTCCACCCCGCACAACTGCCAGTGGTATTCCCCTTGCAGGATTGCCGCTACTCGATCTTCCAAAGGTGGAAGAGGCGGCGGTGGGTGTACTTCGGCCTTATGGCGCTCCAGCTCCTCACGCTTCCAGAATTCAGCTCCACACTGCGGGCACTTGATTGGGGCATCGGGGTACTCGAGGAGGTGCTCCAGCCCAGCGATCCTTTGCAGGGCCACCTCATAGAGTGGCGGTACTGTCTCACACAGGGCTGAGTCAGTTGGTGGGCAGAATGGACTCAACACTTCCCTTATTTCGAGAGCTGGAGCCGGCTTGACCACAGTTGACATTGGAGCTAACTGACCCGTGACTGGATTGGCCATCACTACTGCCGTCACCGAGATATAGGCCCAGGCCCCCTCAGGGCTGGAATAGACCGAGGGCCTCCAGGGCACCAGGTAGTATGCCGGTCCGGGCGGTCCGGCGATGGTGACAGGCTCAGGGAAGGGCCAGTGCAGCACCAGCTCCTCGCCCACCGACACGTCCAGGTAAGCCTCATAGTCCATGGTCTCCTCGGGCATGATCACCGGGAAGTCGATGGTGCGCTCCGCCCCGGCCTCGATGGTGAACTCGACGATCCCCGAGCTGGCGATCCTGCCGTCAAGGTAGACCTCGCCCTTGTAACCCCACAGCCTATCGGTGGGGTTCAGCAGCCTGGCCATGGCGGTGTGGGTTGAGCCCGGGGTGAACTGAGGCGGAGATCCCCAGCCAGTGCCCCTCAGTGCAATCCGGGGGCGCCCGAATCCGATAAACTGTGGCCTGGTAACCATTTATGCCCTCCTCAGCTTGGTGGCCAGGGCAAAGACCAAGGCGCCAGCGGTAATGATGATATAGCCAGTATGAGCACCTGTTGCTCCCTCAACCGCCAGCCCGGCAGCTACCATCAGCGCCGCCAGCCACTGTCCCAGCCAGGCCCATTTTCTCATTCTGCTTTCCTCTTGATTGCTAGAGACACTATTATTGCTCCGCAGTGTAAGTGAGTAGAAAACCAAGCACACTGAGACTAGCAGCCAGAGTATCATTGGCATCGCCTCCATCCCGTGCAAACCAAAGCGCAACGTAATCGCCTTTGGAAGCATCGCGTATGACAGTACCGAAGACGTGCACTAAAAATATCTGGTTGGCAGTAGCAGGGACTGTTGCAACATTAGCTAAGTCGGTGCCTCCATGAGTATTATAGGCTTCACCCTCAGCCGCTTGACTACTGCCAAGATCCCAAACGAAGTCGCCAACTGCAACTGTGGTTGCCAGAATCACTCTTAGTGAACTCAGGGAAACCCAGTCATTAGGGATTTTGAAGGTTACATGGATGTCGTCGTATACTCCATCAAGCAAATTGACTACACAATAATAACCCAGATTAGCAAGGGTGCCGTCAGTAAGACCACCGTAAGCGGGTATAAAAAGCTCCCGGGTTACGTCTATGTGCTTCTCTGCCCCATGTACCGGGATCGATGTAAACCCCATCTATATCTCCTCTAGTCCTACGGCTGAATCAACTTCCCGGCTATGGCGCCATAGGCCGTGATCTCGGTGCCATCCGATGACTGGGCCTGGATCACGACCTTCATCAGCTCGGCGAGCCTGTTTCCCCTGAAAGGCTGGGTAAGGGCTGAGATCAGGTACTTGTCTGTCCACTGCTCCTCGTTGGCCAGCACCAGCCTGAACTGGGTCTTGGTGAAATTGTCAGAGGCCATTGAGACCTCGAAAAGCTCGCCGCTATGCCGCGCCGGGATCTCCCACTCGATGACATCAACATAGGTCTGGGAGGTGGTGGTCACCCGGTCGAGCTTGGAGATCGGCCTGCCCAGGGGCACAGCTATCTGCTGAATAATAACTTGGGGCACCTCCCCTGGCGGAGCGTGAACGATAATCTCTGGCGGTGCAGGAGGGGCAGGCACCCCTAATGCCAGGAGCATACGCATCAGGAGCCTGTTGGTGTAGTCCTGGCGCTCATCGAGCCCGGTGAGGGCATCGCCCAGTTTCTCCAGCCAGCCGACCCGCCTGCCGATATACTCTTCATAGGCTGCGATCTCTTCTTTGAGCGTCATTAGTGTATCTCCTTCTTGCCAAATTGATGCTTAATACTCCTCTTGAACGAGTCGCACCCCTGTGAACAGGCTTTCAACAACTCGTCACCACTTAATGTCTCATAGCCATTGCTAGTAGCATTGAAATAGGACTCAATAAAGCTATCAGTAGGCATACTTTCCAGGTGTTGAGCCTCAACCAAGGTTTCTCCTACCGCCCTAATGGTCTCCCAATATTTAGTTCGCAATTCCTCCTTGGAGATGTCTTTATCAAGGAAAAGTTCGGTCAGCTTCCTTTCCCAGTAACTATAGAATGCCTCTAAACTCTTTACCGGAGAGGGCACGGGTTCTTCTACTTTGCTAAGCAGAGCGCGGCATTGAGGGCACTGCCCCGCTTCAAGATCCTTAATTTCAGGAAAGTGTATTTTTACCGCCTCCTCGGTCATCTCGAGGTCCTGGCCATATCCGCACAACGCGCACCTATAAAGTGTGTCTCCCATTCCTAGTAGCTCCTTTCCATGAAAAACCTACCTAAGTTTATTTGCCTTTGATAGTTTGCCTCAGACCTGACGTGAAAGTGCATAAGATAATGACCATTACCAGGGATACGGGTGGTGTGAGTTGTTTTCAGCACTCCGTCTACATAGAACTTGACATTGGTGCCAGCTGTAAGGACAGCCGTTAAGCTGGTAAACTGAAAGGCTACGCCAATATCTATCCCGGTGTCTTGTGCCTCTTCGGCAGCGTTGTTTCCGGGTGTAGAATATAAGTTTTCTTCTATTATCTTCCAGCCGAAATGACTGGTCTTGGCTGTTGGGGGGTCTGAGGCATGAGTGGCAAGCCGTAGCCATATAGTGACATCGACAACAGCCCCTATCCACATAATGGGAATGTCCCACGTCACGACTTTTCCGGCGAGTACTAAGTTTGTCCAAGTATCGGTTTTTACCCAAGCATCATAGTCTGTCGTATCAGCAGCTTTTATCTTTAGTAGCGGAAAAGCAGCAGTAACTTCATACCCTGCATCCCCGCCTTCCGTAATGCCATCCTTAGTAAGCCACGAAACAATCTCCCTGTACCGGTCGACCATATTAGCCGGTTGGTCTTCCGCCAACACACCGCTGAGGCCAGCAACGCTAACCTCATCAGCACCGCCCTTCTGGTGTCTCGTCTTGTGTGCATTGAATATGGTCAAGAGAGTGAAAAGGTCAGCGTAGGCTTTCCTCACTGCCTGATTAGCGAGCGTGGGGTTGCTCCCAGGCAGGACTGGGATAGAGGAGAATGTTTTGATACCGGCTATTGTCTCATTGCCTAACAGGGCAACAGCAAGGGCTTGAGCTGCCGTTACCGTATGGGGGTTACTCAGGTTTGCCAAGTGGGAAGTAAGGTCGTTCGTATTCCTGAACAGACTCTGGGCTGCCAGCCATCGGATGATATCGCCATCAGCGACAGAGGAGATATCGACATCCTTCAGCTCATCGAGGTTCAATAATTCCTTCAAGCTCGGTATCAAGCCAATCCCCATCTCACCACATCCTGAACGCTCTTGCCGTTGCGCTCTCGCCCGGGGCGCAGACAACATACTTTCCCTTGCCTATCCTGGCCCTGAAGTCGATGGGAAGCCCCTCATTGGGCTTGATTGGGGCATCATGTCCCACCCTGGGCATCTGGTATTCATCGAAGAGGTAGACGTTGTTGGGACCATCATTGTAGAGGACGGCACTGACCCAATCTGTCTCGCCTAGAACCTGGGGGGCATCGGTAACCGAGATGATGATCGAGCGCAGATGGCCCTGGGGGATCAAATTCTCCTGGAGCTCGGCCACCCTGCCGACCAGCTCATCCATGAGAATGAACATTGCAGCGTCCAGGGGCACATCGAGCTGCTCGATCCTGGCCGCGGCATTGGGCGATGATTGTCTAATTCGGTCTAACATCCCTGGTAAACCTCGCCCATCTCTCCCGTCCCCGCCAGTCAACCCAATTCAAGGTCTGCTCGTTGTGGAAACCCTGCTGGGCCTGTGACTGCTGATGCGTAAACACCCACCAGACTAGCCCGATGATGACCAGCCACTTCCAATCGTCCATCACTCCTTCAGCTTCCTCTTGCAGAACCTCACAGGGCAACCACTGGCATCGCCCAGCCTCTCCAGCCAGTTAATGCGCTTGCCGATATACGCCTCGTAGGCCGCGATCTCTTGTTGGAGGGTCATTTCAACCTCCTCACACTATAAACGCTCCCACTAGCACCATCGCTCACCTTATCAGCCAGTAGCGAGGACCCTATAGGTTATAAAGGCTTTTAGCGGGCTGGTGCCAAGGGTCGGGTTGCCTCCATCCAGAGCTAACACCAATGATTTATTGGCTTCCGGATACACATTGCATTGATAGTTCTCCGGTTCGCTCGGAGCGTGGATGTGCAGAAATATGTCGGCAGCAGCAATGATGAAGGTTGAAACGGAGCCATAGTGACTTGCCCCTGTTCCAGCTTTATCATGGTATCTTACCTGGAGCTCGCTGGCAGAGCCCTTGGTATAGATAGTGCCACCGTCCCAGTCAAGCATGAGCACGAGAGAGATGAACTCCAAGAGGTAGCCGGCACCCGGCGCTGCCACCAGCTCTTTTGCCGTAGTGTAAAGAGCCAAGACGTCAGCCGATGAGATTGGAACCTCAGCATATCGAAGCACAGTTGGGACTAGCTCATCATGGGTTATCAGCTCACGCTCATTGGGATAAACAGTCTTAGCGCAACCGTTCTCGGTAAGTGTCCCGGTGATCGCGGTATTATAGAGGAACAGGGCGCCACCTGCGTTCATCTCTACATCCCCGACAAAGATCCCGGTGTAACCATATAGATTGCCATTATCTGGCATGGTTATCCCCGAGCCGCAGCTAAAGAGGCCGTTTATGCACTGAACCATGAGAACGCCATCGCCGCCGGTCACCATTGTCCACTTGTTACGCTGACAAAAGGCATGGTTCACCTTAAAGGTCATCTGGTCACCACCACCATTGTCATCATCCATGTGGTAGGGCATATTCTGACCGGTATCCGCGGTTAAGGTAGTCATCCCTGCCATACCCATCGGCCAGTCAGAATACCTTTCACCGTTGAAACTCATTACCCAGATGTTTTGAGCATCTATGACGGTGGCTCTGCCTATGCAACCATTTATCCAGGTAAACTTCTCCAGGTTGGCAATGGTCAATGTTATAGAGGCGCTGCCCTCCAGGCCACAATCCTCAAAGGTGAGAGCTTTCTCTCCGAAGAGGGTGTTGTGAATCTCGCCGATCAGATGGATCGTGCCAAGGAACCTGAAGCCCTTGAAATACAGGTAATGCAGATTGTTGTTGTCCACCTCTGATTCTAAGGCATCTCCACTGGCAGGGTCCATGATCACACCACCGCCTCCGGCAGCGTAACCTTCAACGGCTGGGCCTCCCGTAGATAGGAAGGCTAAGCTATACAGCGCATCGTCTTCAAGGGTTAGAGTCTCCGTATATGTTCCTGGGGCTACATGGATAACATAGGCCACAGTGTCGCTGTTGTCGCCGAGGGCGGCAATGGCATCCACCGCGGCCTGAATGGTCTTGTAGGGGTTTTCCCTTGATCCCGTCTCCAATGATGTAGCCTGGTTTATATCTACGTAGACCTCCCGAAGGCTAAAGTCTGCGGGGAACGCCAGTGCCTCAGCAGGGTTGAGCTGCGGCCCCGAATCTCCGCCTGAGTGCCTATGATGTGGAACCGGCATGTTTCACCTCCTAGAGATAGGATTGGGCCAGGACTTTGGCTATGTCCGGCATGGGGCTGCCCCATATGACAGTCGAGACTTTGATGCTTGCCGCCCTCTGATCCAATTGATAGAGGCTTACCCACTTATTGTGGTACACTTCTTTTGCATCTTCATAACGCTCGGTGGCTAGAGCGGCGGCAACCCAAAGTTCAGCAGAGGCATACTGGCTGCGAGTGTAATCTGAGAGTTTCCTCGACAGCATGAAAGTCCTTGTTTGCCCACCGGATACTTCCCCCAGGTTATTCCATGACTGTTCAATGAAGCCGTCCAATTTGGGCTTAGCTCTAATTTTAACTGCATTGACGCCCAAATTGGTGACTACGAAGGAGCAGGAAACAGACTCTGCCGGATATTTGACTATTGCCATGTTATACCTCCTACGCCCACGCTACTTCGCCTACTGTGACCACTACACCCGGCGGAGGCTCCCCATCTGGCGGAGGCTCCTCCTTCTTCCTGAGGAAGAAATACCATATCGCAAGGGCACCCAGCGCAATCATGCCCCAGTCTGTGACCTTCTCTCCTGCCATATCTCCTCCTTATGTCGGGGCTCTCGCCTTTGGCTTGGCGGGTCTCCTGGCTACATATATCACCGCTGCCGCTGCCAAGAGTAAGATGCCCCACTGCACAGGTGGGGGTATCGGTGGGATTATGTCACCTTCAAGCTTGATGAAGGCGATGAGGAAGGCAATGGAGCTAATCAGGGCAGCGATAGCCCAGATAAGGGGTATAACCCAGGCCGGGTCGGCCTCCATGTGGACGACGACCTTGTGCCAGCCCTTGCCCTCGACATCTCGGACATGGGCGCCGCCCTCATTAAGCAGCCTATCCGCCACCCACTCGGCGCCGAAAAGGTCGGCCAGGGGGCCAATAGGAGCCCACCATGGGGACTCGATGGTGAGCAGCATCTTGGTCCCATGCCGCAGCTCAGAGTAGGCAGGCTGGCAAGCCTGGAACTCCTTTAGCGAATCGCCCTCGGCCAGTGTTACCCAGGCCAAAGGATACCTCCCTTAGCGGCTATAGGCCTGGTGCAACAGCCAGATGTCCCCGCCGGTATCGACCGTGGTGAACCCGAGATAATCGTTGCCGGGGAGTCTCGCCCTGAGATCCAGCGCGGCATCGCCAACGATGTTGCCCCAGTTGACCAATGCCACCCCGACCGGCTTCGCCGCCAGGCGATAGCGGGCCTGCATGTCGCCCTCGAGGGCGATCCAGTTCCGCCTCCAGGGGACAGTGTTCTCTAGGGCCTTATAAAACCCGACCTCGGTGACATCGGCATCGGTGGGGGTCACCATCCGGGTGTCATCGGCATCGGTGACGATCACCAGGGTATTCCTGAGCATGGTGCCCACAGGGAGCTCACGCCTCACCCCGAGCTCGCCGACCGCGGCAGCGATATCGTACTTCTCCCACCTGACACTGGGCAGCAGGATCTGGCCCCTCACCGCATTGTACTGGGGCCCGGCCAGGATGGTCGCCAGGGTGACATAGACTGTGCCCGAGTCAATGCTGAGGTTGGCAGCCGCGAAATCGGTTGCCGCCCCCCAGGTGATCTCCAGGGCAAGCTGCCCCAGCTCGATGGCCGGGATGCCAGCACTGGGATCAACTGGGTTGAGCGGGTTGACCCCGAAGTGGATGTGCCACAGGGCCTCGCTGATATTGTCTGTGCCCGAAGTAGGTGGGGTGTCCATCCTCACCTGGCCCTGATACTGGAGATAGTTGAGCCAGTGAAGCTGCCTACCGTCACCGCAGGCCCACCAGGTATGCCCCTGGCCATCCCTGATCGCGATCCCCTTGATGATCCGGGCCAGGGCATCCTCCAAGATGGTCGGCGTATTAGTACAATCGGTCTGGAACACCACCCTCAGCTCGAGGTCAGTGATCAGCCCGACTCTCTCTAGGGCTAGGCTCCTGGTAGCACTAGCCGCGTAGTCCAGGGTTTCAACGAGTGCAACTTGTTTGGTGGTCATCCGGCACCTCCTGCTGCGATCACTGAGTGTCTCAGGACGTCCATGCTATCACTGACTTGGTGGCCGTTACCCCCAGGGTTAGACTCTGAGGTGCTTCCGCCGCCACCGCCCCCGCCGCCGCCAGCAGCAGCCGCCGCCTTCCCGATGGCATTCTTGATCCACGTCTCCAGG
>JAUVWM010000141.1 GCA_030604105.1 Dehalococcoidaceae bacterium | reverse complement strand
CCGTGCCTGGAGCTTCGTCCAAGTCTAACATTTTACCTGGACTGATTCTTGAGGGGCAGGTCATAGTTATGCCTCCTCAAGCGGATCCACTCTGTTCGTTCTGAGCCATGGCCTCGGTGGACAGTCCGGCTGCCGACAGGATATGTGGAACCACTTCCTCCCTGCCTATGGCCATAATGTGGACTCCATCACAGATCGAATCTCTCTTGAGGGCGACGATCATCCGCCCAGCGATCTCAATGCCCTTGTTGAGTGCCTCACCTTTGGGGGCTGTCGCCAGCTCATCGATCAGGTCTTGGGGCACAAAGATACCTGGTATGTTCTCGGTCATATACTTAGCCATCCTGGCTGACACGAGCAAGACTATACCCGCCAGCACCTTGACGGGGAATTGACGGGCAAACCCCATGAACTTGCTGAAGTTGTCCAGGTCGTAGATCGCTTGAGTCTGGATGAACTCGGCTCCGGCCTCCACCTTCTTCTCAAACTTGATGAGCTGAGGCTCGATCGGCTGTGCCTCAGGGGTCACTATGGCCCCGGCACAGAGCTCGATCGCTCCGTCGAGCTCGTTTCCTGCTAGGTCTTTTCCCGATTCCAGCTGTCGAATTGCCCTCAGCAGCTGTACTGAATCGAGCTCGAAGACGTCTGCGGCCTGCTTGTGGTCGCCAACCACGATCGAATCGCCCGTAAGGCAAAGGACATTCCTTATGCCCCTGACGTATGCCAGGAGGAGTTCAGCCTGAAGAGCCAGTTGGTTGCGGTCGCGGCAGGTCATCTGCAGTATAGGCTCGCCACCTTGCTCCTTGATGTACAGGCAGCCGCCGATGGAGGGAAAGCGCATCACCGAGCTTTGGTGATCGGTGACATTGATCGCGTCCACCCTGTCCTTGAGGATATCGATGTGGTGGCACATCTTCTCGATGTTGGTCCCCTTTGGCGGGCCGATCTCGCTGGTCACCACGAATTTCCCGGAGTTAAGGGCTTGCCTGAAGCTCTGCGCCATGGTTCTTCTCCTCGCTCACAGGATTCTGGCCATTCGTGGCCTGGGAACCACCTGGGAATTCTTAACAGGGTGGTACTTCCGCATCAAATCGAGCCGGCCTTGCTCTTTCAGGCGCCGATAGATGAGAGTCCAAGCGCAATCCTTTTCTCTGTCAACCTCGCACTTGCCATTGTTGGTGCCACCACATGGCCCGTTGAGCAGGCGCTTGTGGCATCTTGCGATGGGACAGATGCCACCTGTCTGGCCCAGGATACACTGACCGCACTGGGCGCAGACCTCGTGAAAATCACCCGGGCCATCTTCCAGGCCGATGAACAGGGTATCCAGCGCCGGGATGACTGGCTTATCGATATACGAACCCACCCTGTGCACTCCCAAGGCACAAGCCATCAGCAGGATGCAGTTTGCATTCTGGATAGCCCCGCTGTTCTCTTTCAGGGACACTTCGGTCATCTCATCGCAGGCAGTGGGGATGACTGTCCAGCCGGTGACCATCTTTCCCAGACCTTGCAGACGGTCCTGCATGTCCACAACCTCTTCTCTGCCGCCGGTCCTGGTCATAGTGGCGCAGGTGCCGCAGCCAATGATGTAGGCTCTTTCCAGCCCTTCCAGTTGCTGCTCAATCTCCTCAAGAGACTTCTGTTTGGTAATGGATTTCACTTCCGACCTCCCAATTGAGCAGTATGCCCCTTAAGCGCCTCATGTTTCCAGATCGCATCTCAGGCATCGCTTGGCCTCCTGCCGGGCCCGCTCCTCCAGGAAGCCCAGCTCTATCTCCTTGAAGTCATATCTCCTCTCCTGAGGCGGAAGCTTGGGCATCTCCAGCCGGGGCTGCGCCTGCCATGTTTCCTCGTCTACCGCGCTGACCACCCCGCCGATGACCCCGGCCCTGAGATCATATATCTCAACCCGCGAGGTATCTCCCCTGAGATATTTGTCTATGGCCATGGCCCCTCTCCTGCCGGCAGCGATGGCCTCTATGACCGTGCCCGGCCCGAAGACAAAGTCTCCTCCGGCAAAGACGCCGGGAACATTGGTGGCCAGTGTATTGCCATTGACCGCCAGCATCTCCCACCGGGTGCGCTCCAGGACACTGTCAGGTGGTAGAAACGACAGGTCAGGGGCCTGACCCACGGCGACGATGATGGTGTCTGCCTCGACGAAGAACTCGGAGCCAGGTATAGGCACTGGCCGCCGACGTCCGCTGGCATCGGGCTCGCCCAACCTCATACGGATACATTGCAGGCCGGTTACCCTCCAGTTGTCACCGACTATCCGCGTGGGGCTGACCAGGAAATCGACCTGGACCCCCTCAGCTATGGTCCCATCGTACTCCACCTCGGTCACCGGCATCTCGGCCCGGGAGCGTCGATAGTAAATGTTCACTCGCTCAGCACCAAGGCGAAGGGCAGTTCGAGAGGAGTCCAATGCCACATTCCCACCCCCGATGACAGCTACCTGGCGTCCCACTCCAACCTGTCTGCCGACTTTAACATCCCTCAGAAACCTCAGCCCGTAGTGCAAGCCTTCGATGTCCTCCAGCTCGCCCGGTATGCCTATACGCTGACTTCTCTGAGCGCCGGCAGCGATGAACACAGCTTCAAAGCCATCTTTTCTAAGGTCCTCCACGGTGAAATTCACGTTGATCGGCGCATTGTACCTTATTTCCACACCCCGCTTGGCGATATGATCGATCTCCTTTTGAATGATTTCCCGGGGCAAGCGGAACTCGGGTATAGCCACCGATAGCATGCCCCCACCCACGGGCAGGGCCTCGAAAACCGTCACCGGATAGCCCAGCTGGGCCAGAAAGTAGGCGCAGGACAGCCCGGTGGGCCCGGCTCCAACCACAGCCGCTTTTTGGCCCTGGGTTTGAGGGAAAGGCTCAGGTTCGGGCAACTCGGCCACGTGGTCAAAATACCAGTCGGCGACGAATCGCTTGAGCGCCCTGATGTCCACCGGGTCATCCAGCTCCCCGCGGCGGCAGCGCGCCTCGCAGGGATGATGGCAGATGCGGCCGCACACAGCGGGGAAGGGGTTTCGCTCCCTGATGGTGTCAGTGGCCTCCAGGTATTCGCCCGCGGCAATGTGGGCCACATATTTGGGGATGTTGATCCCCACCGGACAGGTATGTTGACACGGCGATATCATCAAGGCATCGCACACGGCGGCAGGGCATTTCTTGTCCTCGATGTGGGCTTGGTACTCGTCCCGGAAATAGTTGATGGTGGACAGCACGGGGTTGGGGCAGGTCTGGCCAAGGCCGCACAAGGAGCACTCCTTGACGACCTCGGCTATGTGGAGCAAGGTGTCAATGTCCCCATCGCGTCCCCTGCCCAGGGTGATCCTGGTCAGGATTTCCAGCATCTGCCTGGTCCCCAGCCGGCAGGGCGCACACTTTCCGCAGGACTCTGCCTGGGTGAAGCTGAGAAAGTAGCGGGCTATCTCCACCATACAGGTGCTATCGTCCATCACCACCATGCCGCCGGAGCCCATGATGGAGCCCGCCTGGGTCAAAGACTCGTAGTCGACAGGGAGATCGATCAACTGGGCGGGGAGGCAACCGCCTGAGGGGCCGCCGGTCTGCACCGCTTTTAGCTGCTTACCGCGAGGGATACCGCCCCCGATATCGAACACGATGGTGGCCAGAGGGGTGCCCATGGGCACCTCGACCAGGCCGCTATTGGTGATCTTTCCGGTGAGGGCGAAGACAGCTGTCCCCTTGCTTCTCTCGGTGCCCAGGCTGGCGAACCAATAAGCCCCCCGGTTGATGACAACGGGGAACGAGGCCAGCGTCTTAACATTTTTGATGATGGTTGGCGT
>JAUVWM010000036.1 GCA_030604105.1 Dehalococcoidaceae bacterium | reverse complement strand
CCTGGGCTGGCCCGAGGATGCCGAGGACCTGCGCTATTTCTATCCCACCACGGTGATGGAAACAGGATACGATATCATTTTCTTCTGGGTGGCCAGAATGATTATGCTGGGACTGGAGAATACCGGTGACATCCCTTTCCGCACCGTCTACCTTCATGGCTTGGTGCGAGATGAGAAGGGCGAGAAGATGAGCAAGCTCAGGGGCAACGTGCTCAGCCCTCTGGATGTCATCGATGAGTACGGCGCCGACGCCCTACGCTTTGCCCTCACCACCGGCAGCGCTCCGGGAAACGATGTCAGGCTGAGCTACCAGAAACTGGAGGCCAGCCGCAATTTCGCCAACAAGCTGTGGAATGCCACCAGATTCGTGCTCAGGAGCATCCAGGCCAGCCCCACAGGCATCCCAGCCCGGCCAAGCCCCCTCCCCGTAGAGGATCGCTGGATCCTGAGCCGACTGAGTCGCCTGGTAGCCAGCGTAGACCGTCTCTCCCTGGACTTCCAGTTTGGTGAGGCACAGCGCCAAATTCACGATTTTCTCTGGGGCGAGTTCTGCGACTGGTACATTGAGCTGGCCAAGAACCGCTTCCCCTCGCCACTCCCGGTCCTGGTTCACGTCCTGGAAACATCACTGCGGCTGCTTCACCCCTTCATGCCCTTCGTCACCGAGGAGCTGTGGCAGAGACTCAGGCCGCACCTGCCACCGGATAGGCGTGAGGACTCTATCATGATCGCGCCCTACCCCAGCGCCGAGGAAGAGGCCGTTGACCCTGAAGCGGAAGCGGAGATGGAACGGGTTATAGAGATCATACGCTCTATCCGCAATGCCCGCGCCCAGTATAAGGTGAAAGCCGCCACCTGGATCGAGGCCCATATCTATGCCAATGAGGTCGAGCCCGCAATAAGGCCCCATGCTCGCGCTATCGAAACCCTGGCCAGGATACGAGCCCTCACCATTGCCGGCAGCAGAGCCCAGAGGCCAGAGCGGGATAAGGCCCTGGTACTGGTGCTGAGTGATGTGGAGGTGGTCCTGCCTATGGCCGGCATCATCGACCTTGAGGCTGAGAGACGGAGCCTGAGGGAGGAAATCGAGATCAGCCAGAGTGAAATCGCTCGCTTAAAGGCCAAGCTGAAGGATAGAGAGTTTCTGACTAAAGCGCCGCAAAGGATAGTGGCCCGGGAGCAGGAGAAGCTGGCCACCTCCGAGGACAAACTGGAAAGATTGGAACAGCAGCTTGCCCAGCTTGGCTAGAGATCGCTGCGGCCCTTTATGGCCCACTGGCGATGGAGCTCCTCGAGGCCTTTCTTGGTATCACTGGCAACGCGCGCCTTGTCCCACAGCTGCAGCCGCTGCTTGAACAGCCAGTAGGTGAACGCCCTCAGCTCGCCCAGCCCCGTAGATTTGCGCTTAGGATAGCCCTTTTCCGTCCTGAAACGCTCCAGCAATATTGGTTTAGAGGCACCATAAAGGCGCAGATAAGCCTCGTCGGCGAAGTCCCGCCCCTGGCCGTAGCCCAGGGCTTGCTGCTCCTTACCTATCTCATTCTCTACAGCCAGAATCAGCGCCTCCTCCACAGTGACACCGTAGAAGTAGTTGAGATAGGCCCGATATTTGTCGCTGCCGATCAGATTCTTAAACTCCCTCTTTGTCAGATCCAGGGGCGGCTTGCCGCAGAAGAGCAAGTCCTGCACCTCCCCATCCGGAATCTGACCATCCACCGCCTGACAAAGGCGCTGAGCCAAGAGCAACCAGTCGAAGGCCTCGTCGGCGATGAGGTAACATAGGTGACACCCCTCATGATCCTCCTCCGTCAAGCTCCACAGCCTGATGCTCTCAAGCAGAGCGATGTACCAGTGCTTACCCTCGGCGGCAGCTTGCCTCAAATGCCGGAGCGCCTCGTTGTCACCAGCGCCGGAAATAGACAATTGCTTCTCAACCCGCGACATAGCCATCCCCGTTTCGTCAGCTGTGCAGGAACGCCTCCACCTCGGCCAGCGGCCTGGTGTTCAGAATATGCTCCGCTTCACACCAGCCCCGCCGCGCCACGCCCACCCCAAAGCGCATAAAGTCCAGGTGTCCGGTGCTATGGGCATCAGTGCCGATGATCAGCTTCACTCCCAGCTCCCTGGCCCGGAAAACGTGAATATCCTTGAGATCAAGGCGAGAGGGCATGGCATTGATCTCCAGTGCTTTGCCCCCCGCAGCCGCCGCCAGAAAGACGGCCTCAAGGTCCACCATTATCGGCTCCCGCTCCCCCAGAAGGCGACAGGTAGGGTGAGCCAGGATATCTACGTGAGGGCTATCCAAAGCGCGCAGAATCCGCCGCGTCATCTTCTCCCGATCCTGGCCCATGGCAGAGTGGATAGCAGCGATGACAATATCCAGCTGGCTCAAGACCTCCTCGGGGAGATCCAGGCTGCCGTCGGCGCGAATATCTACCTCCGCCCCGCTGAGGAGGCGGATCCCCGCCAACCTGCGATTGAGCTCCCTGATTTCCGCTATCTGCTGGCGCAGCCGTTCCTCATTCAGCCCACGAGCGATTCCTCGCCCCGCCGAGTGGTCGGTAATTGCCAGGTAACGATAGCCTCGGACGGCGGCAGCGCTGGCCATAGCCTCTATGGAATCGCGTCCATCGCTCCAGCTAGTGTGAACATGCAGATCGCCCTTCACATCAGTCACTTCAATTAGCCCCGGCAAGCTATCTTGCTCGGCTAAGGCAATTTCCTGCTGCCCCTCCCGCAGCTCAGGGGGTACAAACTGGAGCCCCAGTCTGTGATAGAAGGCCTCCTCAGAGGCAAAGGTCTCCGTCTGCCCGCTGGCCAGGCCGGTGATACCATATTCGCTTAACTTAAGCCCCTGGCGATGCCCCCTCTCCCCGAGGGCAATGTTGTGCTGCTTTGAGCCGGTGAAATATTGAAGCAAAGAGCCAAAACGCTCGTGCTCCACCAGGCGCAGGTCAACTTGAAGCCCCCCGGAGACTATCACACTGGCCTTTGTCGACCCCCTGGCCAGCACCTCCTTGACCTGGGGCAGGTCAACGAAGGCCTCAATGGCCTTGCCGGCATCATCGGCGGTGCCCATGAGGTCGATATCGCCCACGCTTTCCCTGAAGCGGCGCAGGCTTCCCGCCGGGGTCAGATTGCGCAACCCGGGCAGGGGCCGTAAGGCAGACAGGATTTCCTCCACCACCGGCAGCGCTTCCCCTATGGGGATGCGCTGGTCTTTGCGGCGCAGCGCCTGAATCTGGTGCAGCAGATTGTCCGACGTCCTCTCCCCCAGACGAAATAGGAAGGCCACCTTGCCCTCACCGATGGCTGACTCCAGATCGTCAATGCTTTTTATGCCCAGCTCGCTGGAAAGGCGCATGGCGGTTTTAGGCCCGATGCCGGGGATATCGAGGAGGGTGCTGATCCCCTCAGGGAACTCAGCTTGAAGCCTTTCATAGTAGTCGAGGCGCCCGGTGCTCACCAGTTCCGTGAGCTTCTTGGCCAGGGCCTGGCCCACTCCGGGGATGTTCTCCAACTCCCCGCCGTTCCTCACCATCCGCTCCACCTCAGTGGGCAGGTGCTCAATAGCCCGGGCCGCCCGCTGATAGGCCCTTACCTTGAAGGGGTTCTCGCCTTTGAGCTCCAGAAGATCAGCGATGTCCTGAAGGACTTTGGCAACGGCTGTGTTTTTCACCGCCGGCTACCTTCCGCAGCACTTCTTGTACTTCTTGCCGCTACCACAGGGACAAGGAGTGTTGCGCCCCACCTTCTTACCCGCAGCCACCATCTCTCCCCGCCCACCCCCTGTCTTGGGCGCCGGCTCAGGAGGAGCGCCTTCCTTCACAATACTCACACGGTAGATGGTATGCACCACGTCGTGCTGAATATTGGCCAGCAGGCTTTGGAACAGGGCATGAGCTTCCGTCTTATAGGCCACCAAGGGGTCCCTTTGACCATAGGCACGAAGCCCTATCCCCTGGCGCATGTGGTCCATCATGGTCAGGTGCTCCACCCACAGGCCACCAATGGTACGGAGCATCACCAGGCGCTCCAGCATCCTCATATTCTCGGGGCTCAGTTCCTGCTCCCGCCCCTCATAGGCGGCCTCGGCATGCTCCATGAGCCCGGCCTCGATCTCATCGCGGCTCATGTTAGATAGCGCCTCGGGAGAAAGCGCCGGCGGCGGGGGCAAGATGGCGCCCACGTCCTGGAGCAGGCCTTCCAGGTTCCAGCCTATGCCGTCCTCATCAGCCAGATGAGCGGCCATCAAGCCCGATATCTCCTCCCCGATCATAGACTGGATGTTAGCTTTCAGGTCGACGCCGCTCAGGATCTTCTTCCTCTCCTCGTAGAACACCTCGCGATGCTTATTGATCACATCGTCGTATTCCACCAGGTGTTTGCGGATGTCAAAGTGGTAGCCCTCAACCTTGACCTGGGCATTCTCGATAGCCTTGGTGACCAGGGAATGCTCGATGGGGACATCCTGATCCATGCCAACCCAATCCATGATCCCGCCGATGCGATCGCCGCCAAAGCGGCGCATAACGTCGTCCTCCAGCGAGACATAAAAGCGAGAGCTTCCCGGGTCTCCCTGCCGCCCTGAGCGACCACGAAGCTGGTTATCGATACGCCTGGCCTCATGGCGCTCGGTGCCGATGACATGGAGGCCGCCCTTGGCAGCCACCGCCGGGCCGAGGACGATGTCAACCCCACGCCCGGCCATATTAGTGGCCACAGTCACCACCCCCGGCTGCCCGGCTTGGGCAATGATCCCCGCCTCCTTCTCATGATGCTTGGCATTGAGCACCTCATGAGGTATACCCTGCCTCTTGAGGAGCTCACTCAAGATTTCCGATTTCTCGATAGACACCGTGCCCACCAGCACCGGGCGGCCCTCGCCGTGCAATCTTTCGATCTCCCGGGCCACAGCCCGGAACTTGGCCTCCTCAGTCCTATAGATCTGGTCAGTGTAGTCGTCGCGGATCATAGGCTCGTTGGTGGTAATGACCAGTACCTCAAGCTTATATATCTTGTGAAACTCCTCAGCCTCGGTGGCTGCGGTGCCGGTCATTCCCGCCAGCTTTCGGTACATGCGGAAGTAGTTCTGGAAGGTGATGGTGGCCAGGGTCAGGCTCTCGCGCTCAACCTTGACCCCCTCTTTGGCCTCGATGGCCTGGTGCAGCCCCTCAGCATATCGGCGACCAAGCATCAGCCGCCCGGTGAACTCATCGATGATGATAACCTGACCGTCCTTAACCACATAATCACGGTCTCTTCTGTAGGCAACATGCGCCTTGAGGGCGCTCTCCAGATAGGGGGTGAGGGCATAATTTGAAGGATCGTAGAGATTGGAGGACTTGAGCAGCCCCTCCTTTCTGAGCATGTCCTCCACTCGGGTAATGCCATCCTCAGTCAAGGTCACTGCCTGGGAACGCTCATCGATGGCGTAGTCCTCATCTTGGCGCAGACGGGGGATGAGCCGGGCGAAGATCTGATACTTGTGCTCCGGCTCGGCAGCCGGACCGCTGATGATGAGCGGGGTGCGAGCCTCGTCAATGAGGATGTTATCCACCTCGTCAACAATGGCATAGTTCAGGCCACGCTGCGCGCACTGGGAGAGATCGGTGACCATGTTATCCCGCAGGTAATCGAAGCCGAACTCGTTGTTGGTGCCATAGGTGATATCGGCCTCATAGGCCTGGCGCCGGGTGACCGGACGCAGGAAACTCCACCTCGCGTCGTCCGACTCATACTCAGGGTCATAAAGATAGGAGATCTCGTGCTGGATACTGGCTACGCTCACCCCCAGGGCATGATAGATGGGGCCCATCCAATGGGCATCGCGCTTGGCCAGATAGTCATTGACGGTGATCAGGTGACAGCCCTGGCCGGTGAGGGAATTGAGGTAAAGGGGGAGGGTGGCTACCAAAGTCTTGCCCTCGCCAGTCTTCATCTCGGCGATCTTGCCGGCGTGGAGGACAACACCACCCATGAGCTGGACATCGAAGTGGCGCTGGCCTATGGCTCTCTTGGCTGCCTCCCGCACCGCGGCAAAGGCCTCAGGCAGAAGCGTATCCAGCCCGTCACCAGCCTCAAGCCGGGCCTTAAAGTCGTCGGTCTTGGCCCTGAGCGCCTCGGGGCTGAGCGCCTCGAACTCAGGCTCCAGGGCGTTTATCTCCGCCACCACCGGATGCAGACGCCCCAGCTCCTTCTCATTGGAATCAACCAGCTTGCCCAGCCACTTGAGCATGACTTCGCCCCTTACTCGAACAGGGCCCCTACCGAGAGCCCGGTATGGATGCGATGGATGGCCTCACCCAGAAGCGGGGCTACGGGGAGGATGGTGATCTTTTCGTTCCGCTTGTGGTCAGGCACGGGGATGGTATCGGCAACCACCACCTCCTTCACCGGGCTGGAGGCTATCCCCTGGACAGCCGAGCCGGAGAAAACAGGGTGGGTGCAGCAGGCATATACCTCTATAGCTCCCTGCTCCAGCAACGCGCTCACCGCCCCTACCAGAGAGCCCCCGGTATCGATCTCATCGTCCACGGTGAGGGCGTGCCTGCCTGCCACATCGCCGATGACATTGAGGGTTTCCGTCTCACTGATATTGCCCAGCCTTCGCTTTTCGATGATGGCCAGAGGGGCATTGAGCCGGGCAGCCAGGTCACGGGCCCGCTTGGAAATGCCGATATCCGTGGCCACCACCACCAGGTCATCGAGGGCCTTCTCCCCAAAATAGTGGCTCAAGAGATACAGCGCGGTTAGTTCATCGACGGGTATGTTGAAAAAGCCCTGAATCTGCGCCGCGTGCAGATCCACAGTGAGCAAACGATTGGCGCCGGCGGTGGTGATGAGGTCGGCCACCAGCCGCGCCGTTATCGGCACCCGAGGCTGATCCTTCTTATCGGTGCGCCCATAACCGTAATAGGGGGTTACGGCGGTGATCCTTCCCGCTGAAGCCCGTTTCAGGGCATCGAGCATGATAAAAAGCTCCATGAGGTTTTTGCTGACCGGGGGGCAAATGGGCTGGATAACGAAAACGTCGCGTTGACGCACATTTTCCAGAATGCGAACGAATATATTCTCGTTGCTGAATTCGAAGACCTCCGCTTCACCCAGGGGTATACCCAAATACTCAGCGATCCCCCGGGCTAGGGCAGGATGAGCATTGCCGCTGAAGACCTTGAGATCATCCATTTATCATCATCCCTCCCACGACTGGCTGTGCTCTCCATCCCCTCTGGTTGATTATAGCACTACCGATTACCACAGGCAATTGACCAGCTAGGTGACAGGCTGGAAGCGGGCTAGCCTCCATCGGCCGATAATCTCTCTATCGCCGACCGGGCAGCCTCTTCCTCCGCCATCCGCTTGCTCTTGCCCGCCCCCCTGCCAATAACGGTGTCCCCCACCATGACCTCGACGACGAACCTTTTGTCGTGATCCGGGCCAGAGGCTTCCACCATGCGGTAAACAGGTGTCAGCCTTTGCTCAGCCTGGACCACCTCCTGCAACCTGGACTTATAATCGGTGGTCAACCTCCCCTCCGTGATCCGGCGCAGCTGATCGCCAAAAAGCCTCAGGATAGAATCCGTGGCCACCCCAAAGCCCTGGTCCAGGAAAATGGCCCCTATCACCGCTTCAAAGGCCCGGGCCAGGTTTGTCTGCCGGCTGCGCCCGCCGCTCACCTCCTCACCCCACCCCAGGCGGAGGTAACCGCCCAGACCCAAAGAGGCAGCCAGGCTGGCTAAGGTCTCCTGGCGCACCAGAGCAGCGCGCAGTTTGGTCATCTTCCCCTCAGAGAGCTGGGGGAACTCGTGGTAAAGCTTTTCGGCAACTACCAGGCCGAGCACGGCATCGCCCAAGAATTCGAGGCGCTCGTTGGAGGGGAGGGCGAAATCAGGGTTCTCATTGAGGTAGGAGCGATGGACAAGGGCCTGCTCCAGAAGAGCCCGGTCCCTAAAGGTGACACCGATAATCTGCTCAAAGACGTCTAAATCGGCCACAGCTTAGATCACCCAGGACTAAGCTCAGCATAAAGCGCCCGTCTGGCTGTGTCAAGGCTGGCTGTGTTATAATCGTGCCTGCGGAGGAAATCTGACCACGGCCATAAACGTTGTCTCACAGTTGGAGGAACGCCTGCCAGCGGAGCTTCTGGAGCTGGTTAGAAAGGCAGGCGAAGTCGCTGCCAGCCAGGGACAGAGGCTATACCTCGTTGGCGGCGCAGTGCGCGATCTGCTTCTGGGACAGCCCAGCCTCGACCTCGATCTGGTGGTGGAGGGCCATGCCCCTGAACTAGCCCGTCATCTAGCCCGGGCCTGGGGCGGCGAAGTCCTGGCCCACCCTCACTTCGGCACCGCCAAGTTCCGCCGCGGCGAACTGAGCATTGACCTGGTGACAGCGCGCTCAGAAACCTACAGCCGACCGGGAGCGCTGCCCAATGTGAAACCCGGCTCCATCGACGATGACCTCCTCAGGCGCGACTTCACCATCAATGCCATGGCCATTCACCTTGATCCCGCTTCCTATGGGGAGCTGGTCGACCCTTACCACGGCCGGGGCGACCTGGATCAGCGCCTGATCCGCATATTACACCCTAAAAGCTTCGTCGATGACGCCACCCGCATCCTGCGCGCCCTGCGCTACGAGCAGCGTCTGGATTTTCAGCTGGAGGCAACTACAGCCGAGCTGCTGCGCCAGGATACGCCTATGCTGGACAGCATAACAGGCGATCGCATCCGACACGAGCTGGAGCTGATCTTAAGGGAGGCCTACCCGGAAAAGGCGCTCGTCCAGGCCCAGGAGCTAGGTGTGCTCGCCAGGATACACCCTTCTCTCAGGGGCGATAGCTGGCTGGCTGAGAGATTCGGCGAGGCTCGTGAGTTAACCCCCGGCACCCCACCCGAGCCCTCCCTTTACCTCTGCCTGCTCATTCACCGTCTCAGCAAAGAGGGTAATGAGCTCCTCATCCGTCGACTCAGGATGGCGAAGGCCACCGCCCGAACCATGCGGGATACACTTACTTTAAAGTCAGAGCTTCCCGCCTTAGCCGAGCCTTGCCTCCCGCCGAGCAGCATTTACCGCCTGCTGGAGCGCTATTCACCGGCGGCGCTCCTGGCCAATGCCTTAGCCTCGGACTCCCCCCTGGTGCGCCAACGATTGCACTTGTTTCTCGATGAACTGCGTTATGTAAAGTTATCCCTGAACGGCGAAGACCTGAAGAGGCTGGGGGCACCTCCCGGCCCGAGGCTGGGCAGGATGTTGCAGGCGCTACATGAGGCCAAGCTGGACGGGGAGGCGAAGACGAGGCAAGAGGAGGAAGAGCTGGTAGGTCGCTGGCTGAGGCTGGTGGAGGATGATTCCTAGCCCCTCTCCAGCCAGCTCACCACCTCCTGAGGCATGTGGCGAGGGGGCCCGCTTTTTACCGTACATAGCGGCAGCGACTCGATAAAAGCAGAGCCATATTGCTTTGTCCGAACACGCTGGTCAAGGATGATCATAACCCCCCGGTCCTGCCGGCTGCGGATAAGGCGCCCAAAACCCTGCTTGAACCTGAGAGCGGCCTGGGGCAGAGCATATTGATTGAAGGCATCGTCAAACATCTCGGAGCGCGCGGCAAAGACAGGGTCGGTGGGGACGGAGAAAGGAAGCCGGGCAATAACCAGGACACTGAGCGCCCCTCCGACCACATCCACCCCCTCCCAGAAACTACTGGTACCCAAGAGAACCGCCTTGGGGTTGGTCCTGAAGGCAGTCATCAGCTGTTTGGGCGCCCCATCCACCACCTGTCCCAGGACAAGGATGCCCTCCTCCTCCAGAGGGCCTTTTAGGGCGGCGTGAGTGGCCCGGAGCGCGGCGTGAGAGGTGAACAGCACCAGGGCTCTCCCCTGGGTGGCACGAAGGAGATCCAGCAAAGCCTGCTCCACCGCCTCCTGATAGCCTGGCTTGCCGGGCTCGGGGATACCCTGAGGTATATAGATCATGGTGGAATTTAGGTAATCAAAGGGGGCCCCCAGCAGAAGCTCTCTCACCCCTCCCAGCCCCAGGCGCTCCTTGATATACTCGAAGGTGCCCTCGGTGCTCAGGGTAGCGCTGGTGAGGATGACACCATTCTTCTCCGAGAACAGAAGCTCCTGCAATATCCGCCCCACCTCCAGCGGGGCAGAGCACAAGGTGACGCCACTGCGTGCGCTGAGAGAGCCCCAGTAGATACGGTCCGCCTCGGGATGGAATATCGCTGAGCCTATCTGACGGCGCAACTCGGAATTTGAGTGCAGCCAGGAGGCAAGCTCCACCATCAGATTATCGTAGTCCGGGATTCGGGCATGGGACAGGCCCTCAAGCGCCACATGAAGCTGGCCAAGGGTAGCCTCGATATCCCGCAACGCCAGGCTCAGATTCTCCCAAGAGAGGGCCACGTCCGCCCAGGCCGGCTCAGCCCGCACCGCCCCAGTGAGGCGCAAGCGGGGCTCGTATCCATCCCCGCCGGGGCTATAAGCTTCCCAGAAACGGGAAAGGGCATCAAAGAAGTGGGCGACCTGGACTCGGGCGCCGTCAATCCGGCTCTGGATCCCCTCAGCCAGCTTCTCCAGGTCCCGCCGCCTGGAGGCGGCCACGGCGCCGCCGCGAAGGCGCTTCCTTATGTCGAAGATGAGCCCGCCGTGCGGCTCCTCTCCCGCCCTCTGACTCAGCCGGTTCAGGTAGTCAAGGAGATGGTGCGCGCCGATCTGGAAGCCGAACTGCTGAGTGGCCTCCTCCTCCAGATGATGGGCCTCATCGATAATGAGATACTCGTAATCGGGCACCACCCGGCTGCTGGCAGCCAGGTCGGAAAGCAATAGAGCATGGTTGATAACGACGAGATGGGCCGCCTGCGCCTCTCTCCGGGCACGAAAGATAAAACACTCGCCTCGCTGTTGATAGACACACCTCGCAGCCAGGCAACTCTCCTCCTGGG
>JAUVWM010000143.1 GCA_030604105.1 Dehalococcoidaceae bacterium | reverse complement strand
CTGGTGGCACAGGGGCTGCCGCTCTTCGATGCGGCTGCCTGTGGCATATACCTTCACGGCGCAGCCGCAGAGATTGTGAAAGAGAGTTTGGGCGATGCGGGCATGCTCGCCAGCGACCTTCTGCCCGCTTTGCCCCTGGCCATTAAGAGGCTTAAGGAGGGCAGCTTCGCCTTATGACAGATAGCGCCAGAAAAGAGGCCATGTTGCTGGCCATCGATATCGGAAACAGCAATATTGTCCTCGGTGTATTTGAGGGGGACAAGCTGCGCGCCACATGGCGCATTGCCACCGGCAGCCACAAGCTGGTGGATGAATACGCCGTCCTGTTGCTCAATCTGCTGTCCCACCAGGGTATCGCCGCCCGTGATATAAAGGAGATAGCCCTCTGCAGTGTCGTCCCCTCGCTGGTCCCTGTCTTTGAGACGCTGTGTCAGCGTTACTTCGGGAGCTCGCCGCTGGTGGTGGAGGCCGGCGTCAAAACCGGGGTTCGCATCTGCATGGATAACCCGCTGGAGGTAGGAGCTGACCGGGTGGCCAATGCCGTCGCCGCCCACCACCTCTACGGTGGACCGGTGATCATCATCGACCTGGGCACCGCCACTACCTTCGATACCGTATCCGAAGAAGGTGCCTATATCGGCGGCATTATCGCCCCTGGCATCGTGATCGCCGCCGAGGCCCTCTCCCTGCGGGCGGCAAAGCTACCCCAGGTGGAATTGGAGCGTCCCAAACGGGTTATCGGAACTAACACCGTGGCTGCCATGCAGTCAGGCATCATTTTCGGCTATATCGGACTGGTTGAAGGTATCATAGCTCGCATAGAGCGGGAGTTGGGCGGCAAGCCCCGAGTGATAGCCACCGGCGGCTTCGCTGACACCATCGCCAAAGACATACCTGCAATAGAGGTGGTGAATCCCGATCTAACCCTGATCGGGTTGCGCTTGATTCACCAGATGAACAGGAGCTAGCTTCAGTAGGTGGGGGAGAATGCTTAAAGATAAAACCGTGGTTTTAGGTGTCACCGGCAGCATAGCTGCCTACAAGGCGGCAGACATTGCCAGCAAGCTAGTCCAGGCCGGGGCCAGGGTTGAGGTGGTGATGACCAGAGCCGCCACCGAGTTCGTGACCCCCCTTACCTTCCGCAGCATTACTGCCAGGCCCACAGTCACCGGGATGTTTGACCTCGCTTCCGAGTTCAGCATCGAGCATGTGGCCCTGGCGGAGGCGGCTGACCTGGTGCTCATAGCTCCGGCCACGGCCAATATCATTGCCAAGCTGGCGGCCGGCATCGCCGACGATATGCTCTGCTGCACGGTGCTGGCTACCAAAGCGCCCATTGTCCTGGCACCGGCCATGAACGTAAACATGTACCACAATCCCGTCACTCAGGAGAACCTGGCCAAGCTGCGCTCCAGGGGCTTCAGCGTGGTTGGACCCGCCTATGGCCGCCTGGCCTCAGGGGAAATGGGCCTGGGACGGCTGGCCGAGATCCGGGAGATTCTGGAGAGCGTGCGCCAGGTGCTGGGCAAGAGAGGCGATCTGGCCGGTAAGCGCATTGTGGTCACCGCTGGCGGCACCCAAGAGCCCATTGACCCTGTTCGCCACATCGGCAATCGCTCCTCGGGCAAGATGGGCTATGCCATAGCCCAGGCAGCTCGAGACCGGGGGGCAGAGGTAGTGCTGATCACCGCCCCCACCGCCCTCTCCGATCCTGTCGGCATGGAGGTGGTCCATGTTCAAACCAGCCTCCAGATGCGAGAGGCCGTGGTCAAGGCCATAGCTGGGGCTCATGTTCTGGCCATGGCCGCTGCCGTAGCTGACTATCGCCCCGTAGCTCAAAGCCGAAGCAAGATCAAGAAACGGGCTGATACCCTCAGCCTCAAACTGGTCAGGACACCCGATATCCTGGCCGAGGTGGAGGGCGAATTCATAAAGATCGGCTTTGCCGCTGAGAGCGAAAAGCTGGTGGAGAATGCCACCGAGAAGCTGCACAGGAAAAACCTCGACCTCATCGCCGCCAACGATATCACCGCTGCCGACAGCGGTTTCGATGCCGATACCAATCGGGTGGTTCTGATCGATGCTCAGGGGCGGGCGGAGAGGCTGCCCCTCCTGCCCAAATCTGAGGTGGCCGACAGGATCCTGGACAGGGCGAGAGGACTGCTGGCGGCCGAGCGTTGAGCGTCGAGAGGAACTTCGATATGGCGGCGACCCAAAATGAGATGCCCAAGGCCTATGAGTCGGGAAAGGTTGAGGCCAAGTGGTACCAATACTGGATGGAGAATGGTTACTTCTCCCCTCGGATAGATCGCAGTAAGAAGCCCTTCGTAATCATCATGCCCCCGACCAATGTCACCGGCGAGCTTCACCTGGGACATGCCCTGACTGCTGCCCTGGAGGATATCATGGTCCGCTGGCACCGCATGAGGGGTGAGCCCACTCTGTGGCTCCCTGGAATCGACCATGCCGGCATAGCCACCCAGGTGGTGGTGGAACAGATGCTGGCCTCCGAGGGGCTCAGCCGACAGCAACTGGGGCGGGAGAGGTTCCTTGAGCGGACGTGGCAATGGATAGCCAAATACAGGCGTATCATTGCCGAGCAGCATAGAAGGCTGGGCGCTTCCTGTGACTGGACTCGGGAGCGCTTCACCCTGGATGAAGGACCAAGCCGGGCGGTGCGTACCACCTTCGTGCGCCTGTATCAAAGAGGGCTGATCTACCGCGGAGAGAGGATCATCAACTGGTGCCCCCGCTGCACCAGCGCCCTCTCCGACCTCGAGGTGGAGCATAAAGAGACAGCCGGCCATCTCTATCATGTTCGCTACCACTTGGCCGAGGGAGGCTTTATCACGGTGGCCACCACCCGCCCCGAGACCATCCTGGGCGACACCGCGGTGGCCGTTAACCCAGATGATGGGCGGTTCGCCCAGCTAGTGGGTAAACAGGCCATCCTGCCCGTGATAGGTCGGGTGATACCCATTATCTCGCATAGTGCCATCGATCCCGCCTTCGGCACGGGGGCGGTGAAGATCACCCCCGCCCATGACCCCGTTGACTTCGCGGTAGGCCAACAGGAGGGCTTAGCCTCGGTGAGCATAATGAATCCGGATGCCACCATGAACCAGGAGGCCGGCCCCTTTGCCGGGCTTGACCGTTTCGACTGCCGCCAGGCCATCCTATCCCATCTGGAAAAGGAGGAGCTGCTGGTGAAGGTTGAGCCCTACACCCATTCTGTAGGGCACTGCTGCCGCTGCCAGACCATTATCGAGCCGGTGGTGAGCAAGCAGTGGTTTGTCAAGGTGGCGCCCCTGGCCAAGCCAGCCGTCGACGCCGTTTTGGAGGGACGCATCGCCATCATCCCGGAGCGTTTTACCAAGGTATACCTCAACTGGATGGAGAACCTGCGCGATTGGTGCATCAGCCGCCAGCTGTGGTGGGGGCACCGCATCCCCGCCTGGTACTGCGCCGACTGTGGCCAGGTGACAGTGACCGAGGATGATCCTCAAGGCTGCGCCCATTGTGGCTCGGCAAATATCGAGCAGGACCCCGATGTCCTGGACACCTGGTTCAGCTCAGCCCTGTGGCCCCACTCCACCCTGGGCTGGCCCGAGGATGCCGAGGACCTGCGCTATTTCTATCCCACCACGGTGATGGAAACAGGATACGATATCATTTTCTTCTGGGTGGCCAGAATGATTATGCTGGGACTGGAGAATACCGGT
>JAUVWM010000014.1 GCA_030604105.1 Dehalococcoidaceae bacterium | reverse complement strand
GCGAGCGCCCGGGATCGCGGCAGCCAGCCGTCCCGGGCAATTCGTCATGGCGAGATGTGGTCAGGGGGCTGCCCCGCTGCTCAGGCGCCCCTTGAGCATTCATCAGGTTGCTCCCAAGGCTGAGGCTGGTTTGCCCAGTGAGCTGGCTCTCCTCTTGGCCGTGGTGGGGCGGGGAACCCAGTGGCTAGCCCAGGCAAAGCCGGGGGAGCAGCTGGATTTGCTGGGGCCGCTGGGCAATGGCTTCTCTATTGAGCCCGGCTCCCGGAACCTGCTCCTGGTGGCCGGGGGCATAGGTATTGCCCCTTTGGTTGCCCTGGCCCGTGATGCCTTGGCAATAGGCCGCTCGGTGACCCTCCTCCTGGGAGCGGCAACTGCCTCTGCGCTTTACCCCAGGCATCTGCTTCCCCCTGAGCTTGAACCGGTCATCGCCACCGAGGATGGCTCAACGGGCAGCAGGGGTATGGTAACCGATCTCTTGCCCCACCTCTGGGACGGAGCTGACCAGGTCTTCGCCTGTGGGCCTGCCTCCATGTATCGGGCTATCCTGGCTCAGAGCCAGGGGCTCTCTCAGGGGAAAGGCGTCCAGGTCTCCCTGGAGGTGAGGATGGGCTGCGGGCTTGGGGCATGCTATGGCTGCGCTATAAGGACAAAGCAGGGCATGAAACTGGTATGCCGTGATGGACCCATATTTGAGTTGAGCGAGGTCATCTGGGAGGAAGTGGAGATATAAACCTTGGGAGGCCAAAGCAATGGTAGTGACAAGAAGGATCAGCTTTAGCACCAAAGGCCGCTGTGACCTTATCGACATCACCCGGGAGGTGGCCCGCGAGGTTGCCAGCTCGAGCGTGAATGCGGGGACGGTGACGGTTTTCATCACCGGCTCGACGGCCGGTGTCTCCACCATCGAGTTTGAAGGTGGCTTGCTCGGTGACTTCGAGGCTATGTGGCAGCGCCTCGTCCCCGCCAATCTCCCCTATCAGCATGACCGCGCCTGGGGAGATGGCAACGGGTATTCCCATGTTCGGGCCTCCCTGCTCGGCGGTTCCCTGACCATCCCCTTTGTGGATGGAAGGCTTCTCCTGGGCACTTGGCAGCAGATCATCGTGGCCGATTTCGACAACCGCGCCCGTTCCAGGGAGATAGTGCTCCAAATTATGGGGGAGTAGCCGGTAAGGGAATTCGGCGATCACCTGAGCGGCGTTGGCCACCTAGCCGACAAGGATCATCTCATCCAGGAAGTCCTTGAGTGCCCGTGAGATGTCCGCCTTCGAGCCCCTCATGCGCCATAGCCCTGCCGGAAGATTGAAAATAAGCCCCCGTTTGTGGCTCGCCTTGCCGATGACGATGATGAACTCCCCGGTCTCGGGGTGTTGCATGATCTCCACCAGCCCCTTCTTGATCAGTCCCCGCATCCCCAGCTTTTGCTGAAGGCTTATCTCCTCGACTTCCATATCGCTACCTCCGGCAAGTCTCTCTTGGGCATCTCGATGCCTGGATTGTATCAAAATCAACGCCCACCGGCTAGGCTTGGCACCTTGACTTTAGGGGCCGGATGGGTTAAACTGATCTTGAGAGGCAGGCGTTAAGCTGAGATGCTTGACCTATTACAATCCAAGAAATGGTGACAGAAGCACCGGGGCACATGGCCGGTGCTTCTTGCATCAAGGAGGGCCGATGCAGTCGAGTCTGATTGGCAAGATCGAGAAGGCTGGGCGCTATGCCCGGGAAGCAGATCGGGTCACATTCTCCCATTTCGAGGTGAGATTCCGCGGGGAGCACAATAGCTATACCGTCAGCTATAAGGATGGGGAGTGGCACTGCACCTGCAGCTACTTCGCCACTTGGAGATTGTGCAGCCACACCATGGCGCTGGAGAAGATGCTGGCCGATAAGCTGCCCGAAGAGGCCCTCCACGGTCGCATGATTATGTCAGCTTGACTGCCTCTCCCTTATGTACTCTATTACCTCGGCCACGACGAAGAGTGAGCCCGTGGCGCAGATAAGGTCCTTCTCTCCGGCCATGGCCAGGGCTGAGGAGACCGCCGAGGGAACGCTTGGGGTCATCTCGGCTTTTATACCTTGCCTGGCCAGTTCAGCCTCGAGCACTGACGGAGCGGCGGCGCGCGGGTGGTGGGAGCGGGTGACGATAACCCGGTGGCAGAGGGGCGCTAGCTCCGCCACTATGCCAGCTACATTCTTGTCGGCGGATGTGCCTAAAATCAGGATCGACTGCTGGAAATCGAAATATTGAGTGATGGCCGCCTTAAGCCTCCTGGCCGAGTCAGCGTTATGGGCGCCGTCGGCTATGAGCAGGGGCTGGCGCAGCAGGATCTGAAGTCGCCCGGGCCAATATACCCCTGCCAGCCCGGTGGCCAGGCTCTCCGCTGTGACCTTTGCTCCCCGGCCGGCCAGCACCTCCAGGGCAGCCACGGCAACAGCGGCGTTCTCCAGCTGGTGGTCTCCAAGCAGGGGGATGGTTAGATAGTAGCTGCCCGCTCTCCCCTTTACCGTAAAGGATTGCCCGCTGAGGCTGGCCTCTCCCCTCTGCCAGGTGATATCGCTGCCAACCTTGATTAGAGCTGCCCCCTTTTTGTGGCAGACCTCCTCTACTACCAGCGCCGCCTCAGCCGGCTGCGGTGAGGACACCACGGTGCTCCCAGGCTTGATGATGCCCGCCTTTTCAGCGGCGATCTGGGCTAGAGAATCGCCCAGAACCTCCACATGATCGAGGCTGATGGAGGTGATAACGCATACCTCAGGTTTCACCAGATTGGTGGCATCCAGCCTCCCACCCAGCCCCACTTCCAGCACCTGAAAATCCACCTGGCTGCGCTCAAAGAAGGCGAAGGCCAGGGCAGTCAGTATCTCAAAGGTGGTGAGCTGCCCGTGGGCAGCCCTGAGGTTTATGGCATCGATCCGGGGCCGAAGCCCCTCCACCAGGAGGGCGAGCTCCTCTTCGGAGATGGGCTCACCATCGATCCTGATGCGTTCTCGCAGATCGTGGAGGTGGGGGGAGGTGAAAAGCCCCGTCTTGTAGCCGGAGGCGCTGAGCACGGCGGCGATCATAGCCGCTGCGCTTCCCTTCCCCTTGGTGCCTGCCACGTGAACCGAGCGCGCCGCCTGATGGGGGTTGCCTGAGCTTTCCAGCAGTTCCTGCATCCGCCTGAGGTCGTAGTTGGCCGAGGTGTAGATGATCCCCGGCATCTTCTCATAGTCGGTAAAGCTGAAGATGTAGTCGAGCGCCCGTTGATATTCCACAGCCTGTATCACTTTCCGATGCAAAACTGGCTGAAAATGGTCTCCAGAAGCTCATCCTGAACGGTCTCGCCGGTGACCTCACCCAGGGCGCTCAGGGCGGCGGTGAGGTCGATGGTGATAAAGTCATCCGGCATATGTGCCTCAAGGCTCGTTTGAGCTTGGGCCACATGCCTTTCCGCCCGCTCCAAGGCCTCCTTATGGCGGGGATTGGACACCAACAGGGCGTCGGAGGTGAAAACCTTGCCCCCAAATACGGTGCTCACCATCCTTTCCTCAAGCTCGGCCACACCATCACCGGTGAGGGCGCAGATAGAGACCACAGGCCAGGGCAGCTCATCGAGGGCTGCCTTCTGAGGCAGGTCGCTCTTGTTGGCCGCCACCAGTACCGGCTTTTCCCCGAGCAAACCGGCTATCTCCCTATCAGCGGCGGTGAGCCGCTGGCTCCCGTCAACCACGAGCAATACGAGATCGGCCTGCTCAATTGCCTGGCGGCTGCGCTCCACCCCCAGCGACTCCACCAAGTCATGGCTCTTTATGATTCCCGCCGTATCCACCAAGACGAAGGGCACCCCTTTCAGGTTAACCACCTCCTCCAGGGTATCCCTGGTGGTGCCGGGTATGGGGGTGACAATGGCCCGGCTCTGGCGCAGCAGGCAATTCAGCAGGCTTGACTTGCCCACGTTGGGTCGTCCCACAATGGCGATGCGCACCCCCTGACGATAGATTATGCCGGCATAAGCGCTGTCGATAAGCTCCGCCAGGTCCCGGCGCGCCTCGATCAGAGGCTGGAGCACATCCCGCTCCTCCACCTCGTCCTCGGGGAAGTCGATTCTGGCCGTGAGATAGGCAAGGACTGACATCAGCTCAGCACGCACTGCCTTAATCCTCTGCGACAGGCCTCCTCCCAGCCCCTGGACTGCCAGGCGCAGGCCGGCTGCTGTCCGGGAGCGAACTATGTCCAATACAGACTCAGCTTGAGCCAGGTCCAGCCTGCCATTCAGGAAGGCTCTCAGCGTGAACTCGCCCGGGTTGGCCATTCTGGCCCCGTAGCGCAGCACTAGTTCCAGGGCCCGCTGCAGGGGCACCGGGCCACTGTGGCAGTTTATCTCCACCACATCCTCTCTGGTATAGGTGTGCGGTGCCGCCATATAGGTGGCCAGAACCTCATCGACCATTTCGCCGCTGTCGGGGTCGGTGATGTGGCCCAGGGCTAGGCGGCGGTTCGCCAGTTGCCCGGTGAACACCTTTTGGGCGATAGCCCGGGCATCCCTGCCGCTCAGGCGAACGATGCCGATGCCGGCCTGGCCAATCGGTGTGGAGATTGCAGCTATGGTATCCTGATACACTTTCCCCTGTCCGAAGTATACAACGTTTTATTCCCGACCAACAATGAAGGACGCGGGGCGTCGCAGAGCACTATTACCAAAAAGGGGCAAAGGCCGAAGGCCTTTGCCCCTTAAACCGGATCCCGCAGCTCGCAGGCCACGGGAGACATGGCTTAACCTCCCAACACTATGTTATCTATCAGGCGTGTGCTGCCGATCCTCACCGCCAGCGAGACCAGAGCCGGGCCCTCGATGGTTGCCAGTTCCTCAAGGGATGCGGCACCGGCTATGCTCACATAGTCGATGCTTGCCAGCGGCTCTTCTTGGATAAGGGCGCTCATCCGGTGGCGGATGCTTTCCGCCTGGCGTTCACCCTGTGAGAACAGTTGCTGGGCTAAGGAGAGCGCTCGCCACAGCACCAGGGCAGCGCGACGCTCCTCAGAGTTGAGGTGGATATTGCGGCTGCTCATCGCCAGGCCGTCGGGCTCGCGCACTGTGGGCGCGATCACTATCTCCAAGTTCATATTGAGGTCGGCCACCATCCTCTCGATCACCACTGCTTGCTGAGCATCTTTCTGCCCGAAATAGGCTCTTGTTGGCTCAACGATATTGAATAGCTTGGCAACTACGGTGGCTACCCCCCTGAAGTGGCCGGGGCGCGAGACACCCTCAAGCCGCTCGGTGACCCGGCCTACCTCCACCCCGCTGCAGAACCCGGCAGGATACATCTCCTCCACCGGGGGCACAAACACGATATCGACCCTCTCTTCCTTCAGCAGGGCAAGGTCTCGCTCATGGTCCCGGGGGTAGCTGGCGAAATCCTCCCCGGCGCCGAACTGGGTGGGGTTGACGAAGATGCTGACCACCACGGCCTCGTTCTCATCTCGAGCCTGCCGTACCAGGGCCAGATGGCCATCATGAAGGTAGCCCATGGTGGGTACCAGGCCGACCGAGCCCGTTGCTTTTCCCCTCAGCGCCTTTAGCTCCGCTATCTGGCTCATAATTTCCATTGCTTTACTTAGGCTTTGCCAGGGGGAGCGGCTTTGGGCCTCTTTTTCAGCCCGGCCAAGAGGCTCTCATCCATCGTGTAGCCATGCTTCGGGGTGGGGAAGCTGCCCGCCTTCACCTCAGCGCTGTAGTCGGCCACCGCGCCTCTGATTATGTCAGCGAGCTTGGCATATTGCTTGGCGTGCCTGGGCACAAAATCGGTGTACAGGCCCAATAGATCGCTTATCACCTGTACCTGACCATCGCAATCCTTGCCCGCGCCAATGTCGATGGTGGGCACGGCCACCTTCTGGGTGATCAGCTTGGCGAGGGGGGCGGGGACGGATTCGAAGACGATGGCGAAAGCGCCTGCCTCCTCCAGCGCCTGGGCGTCCTCGATCAACTTTAGGGCTGCCTCTGGGGTTCGGCCCTGGACTCTGTGGCCGCCCAGCTGATGGACCGACTGCGGGGTGAGCCCAATATGCCCCATGACCGGGATGCCGCAGCTCACTATCTGTCTCACCGTTTCGGCCATCCCGCGGCCGCCTTCGAGCTTGACTGCCTGGGCCCCACCCTCTTGAATGAAGCGGCCGGCATTGCGCAGGGCATCGGTGACGCTGATGTGATAGGTCATAAAGGGCATGTCGCCCACCACCAGGGCATGCTGAGTACCCCTGACCACAGCCCGGGTATGGTGAAGCATCTCCTCCATGGTTACCGGGATGGTGTTCTCGTAGCCCAGCACCACCATGCCCAGACTATCCCCCACCAAGATCAAGGGCACGTCGGCCTCATCTACCAGCTTTGCCGTGGCATAATCATAGGCGGTGAGCATGACGATCTTTTCGCCCTTTTCCTTCATCTCCCTTAGCTGACCAATGGTAACGCGCACGGGTCACCTCCGTTGTCTGGAACTCGGGAGCGGGAAGATATCCGGTTCCTGGAATCGACATGGACCAGATTCGGCTTCATGGTGATGGCTTCCTCGTCGCTCACCTGAGAGTAGGTGAGGATGATCACCAGATCGCCCTTGGCTGCCAGCCTGGCCGCAGCCCCGTTGACGCAGATGGTGCCTGATCCCGGCTCCCCTTCCACGGCATAGGTTTCAAGCCGGGCTCCATTATTTATATCCACGAGCTGAACCTTCTCATAGGGAAGGATGTCTGCTGCCTCCATAAGCAGCCTGTCAATGGTCAGGCTTCCTTCATAGTCAACGTTCACCTCGGTGATGCGCGCTCGATGGATCTTGCTTTTGAGCATTGTCCTCACGGTTGCCTCCTCATGACTTGACATTTAGGGCGTCACTTGTTCTCGAACCAGGCTGCCGCAGCAAAGCCCGCAATTCCTCTGCCCTTGGGGCATCTATCTTGCCTTTGGCCAAAGCCACAGGGATGGTCTGCAACCCCAGCTCCCGATAGGCATTAACCAGGTCAGGGGCCCTTTCATCCAGGGCAGTCAGGTGCTTTCGTATCGTCCCCAGGTCGCCGCGGGCTATAGGGCCGGTGAGACAGTGAGGCAGTCCTATGTTGCCCAGGTTGTTCACCGTGCCTTGCATGAGGGGCAGGAGCGCCCGCGTCGCCTCTGGCGTGGAAATGCCAAAGGCCTGCCACAAGTCTGTGGCCAGTTTGGTCAGGGTCACCATATAGTTACAGGCGATCACCGCTGCCGCGTGATATAGCACCTTATCGCCAGCCTTGAGCTCGACCCAGCGTCCCTCTAGCCTGGTGACCATTTCCTTTAACTCGGCCAGCAGCGGCCCCTCCGCCTCCAGGGCGAAGGTAGACCCCGGTATGTTCTCTATAGCGTAAGCCACGCTGGCGAAGGTTTGTAGCGGATGGAAGGCGCCTACATGAGCACCTGCCTGGCGGGCAGGTGCCAGAATATCGGTGGAGTCGGCCCCACTGCAGTGCACCACGCTCTGCCCGGAGTGCCAGTTGGTGTGGGCGCCAACCTGGGCAATGGCATCATCGGGAGTGGTGATGAAGATGAGCTCGCAGGCGTCGGCTAAAGCTTGAGCGCTGGGCAGGACGCGACACCCCTCAGCCATCCCGGCGAGCCTTTCCGCCGACGACAGGCTACGACTGAATACGGCGACTACGGGGTATCCTTTTCCCCTCAGTCTCACCGCCAGGGCTGTGCCCACGGTTCCGGCTCCGATGAATCCGATCTGGGGCATGTTGCCTTCCCTGCCCCGCTCGCCCGGCCCCGCCGAAAGACAAAAGCCTTCTCGGTGTTAGACTGAGAAGGCTCGAATCACCCTATTTGCCGTCTCGGTCGTCGCCGATCCAAGCGAGCAATATTGTTGAAAAATCGAGCGCTCATCGCCATGAAGGTCGATGGCAGGGCGCCATTATATAACTTTTATCGCCATTTGTCAAGGGGGCTGGGGCCAAAACCTATCTCTTTGAGCGCAGGTCGTGAAACAGCTGGGAGCACAGGTCTTTGAGGCTGGAGGGGGCTGGGGCCGTGCTCAGGTCACTGCCAATGGGGAGAATGGAAATGATGTCGCTCGAGACTGCCCATACATCTGTCCCCTTATCCATATTCCGTTGGGGCTGGCCGCGCACGATCCAATAGCATTTCCTTTTTCCATCGTGACCTTCTTCCACCACATCGGTATAGCTATGGGGTGCCAGCCTGGTGATCTCGATGCCCTTGATCTCATCCGGAGGCAAGTTGGGCACGTTTACGTTGAGCAGGATGTCTGGTGGTAGAGCCTTGGCTGACATCTTGCCCGCGAGCAGGGCTGCCAGCCTGGCGGCGGTGTCGAGGTGGAGGTCCCCGAAGGCTGCCACCGATAGGGCGATGGCGGGAAGCCCTCGGAGATGGCCCTGGAAGGCTGCGCCCACCGTTCCCGAAATGAATACGTCACTGCCCAGGTTTGCCCCTTCGTTGATGCCTGAAACGACCATGTCCACCCCATCCTCGATCAGGGTGCCCAGGGCCAGGATAACGCTATCAGCCGGTGTTCCCTCAACGGAATAGGCCTCTACCCCCTCGAGCAGAGGCCTTACCCGGTTCACCCGCAGCGGGTGACGCAGGGTTACCGAGGTGCCCATAGCGCTTTGTTCCCGATCAGGAGCTACCACTATCACCTGAGCAATCCTCTCCAGCTCCGCGACCAGCGCCCAAAGCCCAGGGGCATATATGCCGTCATCATTGGTGACCAGTATTCTCAAGCTCACCCCGGCACCAGTTTACCACAACGGGAAACAGGCAGACAAACCCCCTTGCAATTCATACCGCCTCATGGTATATTTTGTTGGTAAATCTAACAGGCAACCGCTAGGGGAGCTTCAGAGGCTGAGAGGTAGCCCGGCTACCGACCCTCCTAACCTGATCTCGGTAATGCGAGCGTAGGGAAGCGGCAGCGGACTGAGAGTCTGGAAAGCGGTTACCTAGGCTCTCAGTTCTTTAATTTTGTAGAGGTAGGATGTGACCCAGCTGGAGATAGCCCGAGAGGGCGCGATTTCACCTCAAATGGAGGCGGTGGCGCGGAGAGAGGGGGTAGCGCCAGAGTTCATCGGCGAGGGCCTGACTCGGGGCACTATGGTGCTCCCGGCTAATGCCAGCCGCGCTCAGGCTTCACCCTGCGCCATCGGCGAGGGGCTGCGCACCAAGGTAAACGCCAATATAGGCACCTCCTCCGATTACGCGGATGTAGATATCGAATTGGAGAAATTGAGGGTGGCTGTCCGCTGCCAGGCGGATACCATCATGGACCTGAGCACCGGGGGTGATATCCCGGCTATCCGCCGCGCCATACTGGAGGCAAGCCCTCTGCCTGTGGGCACCGTGCCCATCTATCAGGCGGCGGTGGAGGCCATCGCAAGGCACGGCGCGATAGTGAGCATGGGAGCCGACGACCTGTTCGCCGTCATCGAGGAGCAGGCGCGGGACGGTGTCGACTTCATGACGGTGCACTGCGGGGTGACTCAGGAGACCGTCGACCGGCTGAAGAACCAGGTAAGGGTGACCGATGTTGTCTCCCGGGGTGGCACCTTCTTGATCGGCTGGATGTTGCACAACCAGCGTCAGAACCCTCTCTATGAGCAGTACGACCGCCTGCTCGAGATAGCCCGCAGCTTCGATATAACCCTGAGCCTGGGCGACGGCCTGAGGCCGGGCAGCCTGGCCGATGCCACCGACCGGGCCCAGGTGGAGGAGCTTATCATTCTCGGTGAGCTGGTGGATCGCGCCCGGGAGGCGGGGGTTCAGGTGATGGTCGAAGGCCCGGGACACTTGCCCCTGGACCATATCGCGGCCAACGTGAAGCTGCAAAAGAGCCTGTGTAAAGGGGCCCCCTTCTATGTATTGGGCCCCCTGGTGACGGATGTCGCCGCCGGCTACGATCACATCACCGGGGCCATTGGGGGCGCCGTTGCTGCTGCCGCCGGCGCCGATTATCTATGTTATGTCACCCCTTCGGAGCACCTCTCTCTGCCTGACCCTGAGGATGTGAGGCAGGGGGTGATCGCCGCCCGCATCGCCGCTCATGTCGCCGATATCGCCAAGGGGGTGGCGGGGGCCTGGGAGTGGGATCGGGAAATGTCCCGGGCTCGCCGCAAGCTGGACTGGGCGAGACAGGCCGAGCTCAGCCTCGATCCGGAGCGGGCCCGCCGAGGCCACTCCCAGCATACCGCCTCAGGAGCTGCCTGCAGCATGTGTGGCGATTTCTGCGCCATGGAACTTATGGAGAGATACCTGGGCATCCCGGCAGCCAGATGCTAGTTTATAAAAAAGGAGGGATTGAAAATGGCCAAGTTTTATCCGGTGGGGGAGAAGGAGGTTACCAGGGCCATTGTCGGCGGCTTCCTGCGCCAGTTCGAGGAGTATGTCGAAAGCGATGTCATCATCGTGGGCGGTGGGCCCAGCGGACTGATGGCGGGCAGGGAGCTGGCCAAGACCGGGGCTAAAATCCTCATTATAGAGAGGAACAACTACCTGGGGGGTGGCTTCTGGATCGGGGGTTATCTCATGAACAAGGTGACCCTCAGGGACCCGGCCCAGGCGGTTCTCGAGGAGCTGTCAATACCTTACCAGAAGGCGGTTGAGGGGCTATTCGTGGCCGATGGCCCTCACGCCTGCTCCAAGCTTATCGCCGCTGCCTGCGATGCCGGGGTCAAGGTTCTCAACATGACCATGTTCGATGACATCGTGCTCCGCCAGGGGAACCGCGTTGCCGGGGCGGTGGTCAACTGGACACCCGTTTCCGCCCTGCCCCGGGAGATCACCTGCGTTGACCCCATAGCCCTGGAGACCAAGGTGGTGATAGATGCCACCGGCCATGACGCCTGTGTGGTGAGAAAGCTCGAGCAGCGGGGCCTGATCAAGATAGTGGGCTTCGGCGCCATGTGGGTAGAGGAGTCGGAGGACCTGGTGGTGGAGCATACCGGGGAGGTTCACCCCGGGCTTATCGTCGCCGGTATGGCAGCGGCCACGGTCTACGGCCTGCCCCGCATGGGCCCCACCTTCGGGGCGATGCTGCTCTCGGGCAAGCGCGCTGCCGAAGCCGCCTCACGAATGCTGGGGCAGCGGGAGCTTGTCAAAGCCGGATGATTTCAGCCTAAAGGGACGTGACCCGGGCTCCCCGGGGAGGATAGATGAAGGCTGAAATCATCTCCATAGGCACCGAGATTCTTCTGGGGCAGATAACCGATACCAACGCCTCCTATCTTGCTGGGCAACTCCCCCTGCTGGGAATCGACCTCTACTGGGCCTCCCAGGTGGGCGATAACCGGCGCAGGTTGGTGGAGGTGATGCAGCGCGCCTGGGGCCGTTCGCAGCTCACCATCACCACAGGGGGGCTGGGGCCTACTGAGGATGACCTGACCCGGGAGGCCATAGCCGAGGTGCTGGGTGAGGAGATGACCGTTGATCCCGCCCTGGAGCAGGAGCTGCGGGAGTTCTTCCGCCGCATCAGCTATGAGATGCCAGACCGGAATATCAAGCAGGCAACCCTCATCCCCTCCGCCCAGGCTATCCCCAATCCGAGGGGGACTGCCCCGGGGTGGTGGGTGGAGCGAGAGGGACGGATTCTGGTGGCCATGCCTGGTCCCCCCCAGGAGATGCAGCGCATGTGGGAGCGGGAAGTCCTCCCCCGGCTCCGTACCAAGGCCGAGGCTGGTGTTATCCTGTCCACCACCTTCAAGACCTTCGGCCTTTCGGAGGCCGGGGTGGATGAGCTTATCAGCGCGCTACTCTCCTCAGCCAATCCCACCCTGGCTGTCTATGCCAAACCGGAAGGCATTCAGATTCGCCTCACCGCCAAGGCCAGGGAGAGTGAGGAGGCGAAAAGGCTGATGGCACCTATGGAGGCCAGAGTCAGGGAAATCCTCGGGGAGCGTATCTGGGGAACTGATGATGATACCCTTGAAGGCGTGGTCGGTGGACTCCTTACCGGCAAGAGGCTGAGCCTGGCCACTATGGAATCCTGCACCGGGGGGCTTCTGGCAAGCGTCCTGACCGATGCCCCGGGAAGCTCCGCCTATTTTAGGGGAGGGCTGGTGGCCTACTCCAATGAGATGAAGAGCGCCTGGGGGGTTGATGCCAAGCTCATCGAGGAGAGAGGGGCGGTCAGCCCTGAGGTGGCCCAGGCCATGGCCACGGCGGCGCGACTGAAGTTGGGGGCCGACATCGGTATCGGCATCACCGGGGTGGCTGGGCCAACGGAGATCGAAGGTAAGCCTGCGGGCACCATATACATTGCTATAGATGATGGCAGGAAGAGGCGGCTGATCTCCGGCAATTATCCACCCCGCCGCCCCGATGTGAAGCGGTGGGCTGCCTTGGCTGCCCTTTTTGAGCTTAGGAGAGCCCTGCTCGAGCCTTGACCGACAGGGTGGCCGATTACCCCGCCGAGACCTTTTTCGCCGCTTATGGTGAGCTATTGTATTGCAATGTAAGGCGTGATATATTATCATAAGCGGAAGTCGGCGCCCAGCAGCGCGTGGAGAGGGTGTGATACCTTTATGGACGATGAGTTATTATCGGTGGCGGATATGACCAGGATACTCAAGATGAGTAAGGCTACGGTACAGAGGTGGTGCCGCCAGAGAAAGCTCCCGGCAGTCAAGATCGGGAAAGCCTACAGGATCAGGAGGGGAGATCTGGATGAGTGGTATGAGCAGAAGCTCGGGGAGCGAGTGAGGAGGTGAAAATAAAAGCAAGGAGGTTTCGATGCACCTGATTATCGACGGGTATGGAGAGGATGCCAGCATCATGCAGAACCAAGACCTGATTTACGAGATCTTAGACCGTTGCCCTCCCCAGATCGGGATGACCAAGATCAGCCCCCCTCACGTCTTCAGGTACGTTGGCACTAAACCTGAGGATTGGGGGATATCCGGGTTTGTCCTTATCGCTGAGAGCCACATGAGCATCCATACCTTCGTCGAAAGGTGCTTCGTCAACATAGATATATTCTCCTGTAAGGAGTTCGACGCTGCAAAGGTCACCAGGGACCTCCAGCACAAGTTACATCTGACCAGGATCAGGAGCTATGTCCTCAAGAGGGGCCTGGAATACCCCGACCATATAGAGCAAGAGGCTGAGATCGTCAGCCTGGAGCCGGCTCAGGCTCTCAAGCCGAGCGGAGATGGTGAACATGGCTGAGCATTATCCCCCGGTGACCCCGTTCTCCATATCCCCTTCATGCTCCGCCTCCGAGCTGGTGGCCAGGATGGCGGACACCTCTTTCCAGGCGCGGAATCTGGCCCGGGGGGCCGAGATATGGGGGCGGATGTTGGCCGGGGAGGTTACCATTTTCTTTGGCTTGGCCGGGGCCATGGTCCCCGCTGGAATGCGCCAGGTTATGGTGTATCTCATTCAAAACCGCCTCATCGACTGCCTGGTATCAACCGGCGCCAATCTGGTTCACGATGTGCATGAGACTCTGGGCAGACGCCACTGGCAGGGCCAGGCCACTGCCGACGACGAAGAGCTGGCCAGACGGAAAATAAATAGAATCCACGATGTCTTCCTCCCGGAAAGGGAGCTGGACCAGACCGAGGAGTTTATCGCCCGTTTCTCAAGCGGCCTGTCTCCAGATCAGGCTTACTCCACCGGGGAGTATCTCTTCCTGTTGGGCAAGGAGCTTTCGAGCTGCGGCGAGGAAGAGGGGATCCTGAGCGCCGCCGCCAAGGCCGATATCCCTGTCTACTGCCCCGCCCTGGCCGATAGCATCCTGGGCACTGCTTTGGCTTGTCTCCGGGTCAGCCAGGGAAAGCACCTCTATTTCGATATCGTCAAGGACGTGGTGGAGATGATTCAGCTCGTTTCTTCAGCCAAGTCCAGCGGGGTGATCTTCATTGGCGGGGGCACACCCAAGAACTTTATCCAGCAGGCAGCGCTTTATGGCTATCTCTTCGGCAAGGAGCCTCGGGGGCATGAGTATGCCATTCAAATCACCACTGATAGCCCGCATTGGGGGGGCCTCAGCGGATGCACCTTTGAAGAGGCCCACTCCTGGAATAAGGTTGCTCCCCAGGCCTTGACCGTTACCATAAACTCCGATGCCACCATCGCCTTGCCCATCCTGGTAAGTGCCCTTGCCGAGAGCTCGGCCGAGAGCATCAAAGACAGGAGAAAGCCAGTCTTCCACCTGGCCCGGGGAGTGGGTGCCCTCTGACGAGATGAAGCAGGAGTTATTTTCCCCTCCCCGAATCTTTGCCGGCATACCCGCAGCCTATAGCCAGTTTGAGACCTCCCAGGTGGTGATTCTGCCCGTGCCCTATGATAGCACCACAGACTGGCGAAGCGGAACCCGGGACAGTCCTCAGGCCATCATCGATGCCTCGCAGTATCTGGAACTGTATGACCGGGAACTGGACCGCGAGATCTACCAGGTGGGGATTTATACCCTGCCCGAGCTGCAGCCCTTGATGAGCGGGCCGGAGCAGATGGTCCAGCGAGTCCACGAGGCAGCCAGTGACTTTGTGCACCAGGGGAAGCTGGTGGCCATGCTGGGCGGTGAGCACTCCCTCACCGTAGGTATGGTCAAAGCCATGAGGGAAAGATTCAGCAGCCTTTCTGTCCTGCAGCTGGATGCCCATGCCGACCTTCGTGACCAGTATCTGGGAACAAAGTATAGCCATGCCTGCGTGATGCGCCGTGCCCTCGACTTCTGCCCCATTGTCCAGGCGGGCATTCGCAGCCTGAGCCTGGAGGAGCACCAGTTCCTAAGCCAGAGGGGGATGAAACCTTTTTACGCTGAGGACCTGGCCTTTGGCCAAGGCTCTTGGCATGAGATTCTCGCCGCCCTATCACCTGAGGTATATATCACCATCGACCTCGATGTCCTTGACCCCTCGATTATGTCCGCAGTAGGCACCCCCGAGCCTGGGGGCATGGGCTGGTATGAGCTTCTGGGCCTGCTCAGGACGGTAGCCGAAGACAGGCGCATCGTCGGCTTCGACCTGGTGGAACTCTGCCCCAGGGAGGGCCCGGTCTCCTGCGCTTTCCTGGCAGCCAAGCTCGCCTATAAGCTCATCGGCTATGCCACCACCCCACCTCCCCCGCAGGGGTAGCCCGCCTCCCCCCCGTTGATTGACATCGGTCGACACCTTGATGTAGAGTTGATATAGACATGCAATCGACCTCCCGGAAGAGATGAAGTAATGGGCAACTCGTTAGCTATTGGCAGGCTCTTTGGCATCCCGCTCAGGCTTCATTACAGCTGGTTTGTGATCTTTTCCCTGGTGACCATCTCTCTATCCTGGGAGTATTTTCCCGCCAACTACCCCCGCTGGAGCGATGGAGAGTATTGGCTCCTGGGAATAGCCACCAGCCTTCTCTTTTTCGCCTCGGTGATAGGCCATGAACTGGCTCACAGCGTTGTCTCCACCATCAACGGCGTTCCGGTGAGGAGCATAACCCTGTTCATCTTTGGCGGCGTAGCCCGGATATCCAGGGAGGCGACCAGCCCTCGCGCCGAGCTGGCAATGGCACTGGCCGGCCCCCTGTGCAGCCTGTTGCTGTCAGGTATATTCGGCCTCATTTGGTTTCTGCTGCGCGATGTCAGCGAGCCATTGGGCGCCCTGGGTTTCTGGCTGGCTTGGATCAACCTGCTCCTGGCCATGTTTAATCTGATACCCGGTTT
>JAUVWM010000026.1 GCA_030604105.1 Dehalococcoidaceae bacterium | reverse complement strand
TGGCGGCATCGAAGACTATGAAGTCACACCCCATTTTTTGAAGTTGCCTGATCCCATCCCCGGTGGCTGTCTCCAGCCATGCCCCCCAGGGGATGTCGGCCCAAGCCGATACCATTTGCTTCAGGGCTTTGGCTTCCGCTTTAAGATTTCCTATGCTCACCAGCACGGCATCGGCGCTATCTTGAGCGCAAGCGGCTGCCTCAGCGTCGCCACAAGGCAGGCTGGCAACAAGCAACATCGATTGGCGTTTCGACACTGTCAGCGCTGCCCTGAAGCCCATTGGCTCGGCTGCGGCTGATATGAGTTGCAATTTCTCTATGAGCTTGCTCATCTTTCCCCCAATGACAATATTGTCCCCTTATGGAGGTCGTCTGTCAATCCCCAAACCCCTAGCCAAAGCGCTCGAGTCCTGCTATAATAGCCTAACTTTGCCAATGGCGAAAATGAACCATGCTTAAAGTAGGCATCCCCAGAGCCCTCCTGTACTACCAGTACTACCCCATGTGGCAGGTCTTTTTCCAGGAACTGGGCGCCCAGGTGGTCACCTCACCGCCAACCAACAGGGAGATCGTTACCTGGGGCTGCTCCCGAATTATTGGGGATGCTTGCCTCCCGGTAAAGGTCTTCTGCGGTCACGTGCTCTCCCTGGTAGACAAGTGCGATTATATCTTCATACCGGCCATTCACAGCATCGAGAAGAAGGTCTATAACTGCCCCAAGTTCATGGGCCTGCCCGATCTGATCAGGGCCAGTGTGCGGCAATGTCCGCCCATCCTCGACCCCGATATCGATGTCAATGTGGAGAGACGCGAGCTTTATCACACCATCTATAAACTGGGGCGCTCGTTCACCCGCAACCCCTTTAAGGTCAAGGGAGCGGTGACCAAGGCGTTAGCCACCCACCGCGCCTATCAGGCTCAACTGCAACACCACAAGCTGACCCCAGCTCAGGCCTTAGCCGGGGTATTGCCCGGGGCAGCAGGCACCGAGGATGAGGCGCCATCGCTCACCGTGGCCCTGGTTGGGCACCCCTATCTCCTCTACGACGAACATGTTAATCACCGGCTGGTGCAACGACTGCAGAGGATGGGCGTCAAACTCGTCTTCCCGGAGATGGTGGCCCAGAATGAGCTTCACAGGTCCATCTCGGAGGTGGTGGAGTCCCAGTACTGGACCTATGAGCCGGAGGTGATAGGGGCCGGGGACTATTATCTGCGAAACGGCGCCGATGGCCTGATCCTGGTGGTCGCCTTCGGCTGCGGCCCCGACTCCCTGATGGCGGAGATGCTGCAGCGTCCTGCCCGAGAGCAGGGCAAGCCTTTCCTGCGCCTCATCATTGATGAGCACACCGCCGAGACAGGGCTGCTCACCAGGCTGGAAGCCTTTATCGACATGAGCCGGCGCAATAGGGATGGCTTCCGGCACATCTATACCATCAGCTCCGAGGGCGGGGAGGAGATGACCGGCATCAGGGCCCTGGGCATACCGAATTTTGCCAATCTGTCGGCGGCATTTAACACCTCGGCCAAGATGCTCAACATCTCCCTGATCGCGCCCCCCGTTACCAAGCGCACCCTTTCCTTGGGCACTGCTCACTCACCCGAATTCGTTTGCCTTCCCTTCAAGGCGATACTGGGCACCTTCATTGAGTCTCTGGAGCAGGGGGCAGATTCCCTGTTTATGGTGACCAGCTCCAATGCCTGTCGCATGGGTTATTATGCCAAGGCCCAGGAGCGGATACTGCGCGACCTGGGGTATAAATTCAGGTTTATCAAGCACAGCAAGCCGAAGAGCGGGTTACCCGGGGTGTTGCAGATCATCAAGGGCTGCACCAATGACGCCCCCTGGTCGCTGGTCATCGCCGCCTATCGCCTGGGCACGGCCAAGCTGAAAGCTCTGGATGACCTGGAGCGCGCGGTGCAAAAGGTCCGACCTGTGGAGCGGGAAAAGGGCACCGCTGACCGGATCTTTCACGAGACGGTAACGGCCATCGACCAGGCCCCGGAGCTTTCCTCCCTGAAGCGAGTGGTGGCGGAATACCACCGAAAGCTGAGCCAGGTGGCCAGAGATGAACAAGCCGTGCCGCTCAAGGTAGGCATCATCGGTGAGGTCTATGTAGTCAAGGAGCCCTTCATCAACATGAACGTCGAGGTCCAGCTGGGGAAGTTGGGGGTGGAGGTGACCCGTACCCGATCCACCTTCTTCTCCGAGTGGACCAGGCCGGGCGCTTTCCTCAATGCCCTCAATGATGACAAGAGAAAACTGGAGAGGTTCGCCCGGCCCTATCTCAATCGCGATGTCGGCGGCCACGGCCTGGAATCGGTGGCGGAGAAGGTGCGCCATAACGCGGACTTCGACGGCATGGTCCATCTGCTGCCCTTTACCTGCATGCCTGAGGTGCTTGCCCAGAATATTATGTCATCGACAAAGGAGGATATCCCGGTGCTTACCATCCTCTGCGATGAGCAGATGGGCGAGACCGGCGTGCAAACCAGGATCGAGGCCTTCGTCGATCTCCTGGAGTGGCGCCGCCGGCGCCGGGCCCCAAGATAGAGTCCCCCGATATCACCCCACCCCGGCTGTTTCCCTTGCCTCGTCATGGGTCTCCAGCACCCAGCAGTAGGCCAGGAGCCAAAAGCCTACCAGCCACAGGATAGTGAGCATGGTGCCCCCATAGTCGTGGAACAGGATGGCACTTTGCTCTCCATGGTAAAAGCCTACCAAGCCCACCGCCGCCATCCGGAACAGGTTGACCAGAAAAGTGCCCAGCAATCCTATGAGCAGGCATTGAACCTTGCTCGACGCGGTGTATGGCCCTCGCAGGCCGATGAGCAGGGTGATGGCAAGCATTATGAAGCTCTGCCAGCCGATACAGTTCCAGCTGATGTATAGCACCAGGGAGTGCTCCGCAGAGTTGAGGTGAAGAGAGGAGCCGGCGGCGGCGACATCGATGTTGAAGATGCGAAGGATGGCACCGATGAGGCGTGCCTCGGTGGGCCCCGCCCAGCTCACCAGCACCGTATCGAGGTGCATCCTGGCCACCACGGCAGTGAGAAACTCGTTGAAGGTGGTGATGAAAGGCAGGACCAACATCATCGAGGCGGTGATGATGATTATCACCTTGAAAGTGGCGGCGCCTCGGGCCAGCCTGCTCTCTCTGGAACTCTGTCGCATTGCCATGTCTCCCCTCGAGGGTGAATGCCTACTCAGCACGGTTCCTTCTCATTTTTCTCCGCACCCCGAATACAGCCAGCGGGATCACCGGGGCCAGCATGAGCCACAGCCACAGCCTCTCGGGGACGGTGATGGTGGGGGTGGTGGGGATGGAGAGGTTGGTGGGATAGCTCTTGTGGTCGTAGAAGAAGAGCATCGAGCCGTCGCCTGAGACGCCGTGGATGTGGAGGCGGAGGCGCTTTGGGCTGGCGGCGTCGAAGGTGATGACGGAGGCGGTGGAGCCCACATTGAAGGTGAGCGCAGTACGGATGGAGGAGTTCCCATCCACGGTCTGGTTGGGGGAGCGGAGGAGCATGGTATAGTTGGAGCCATCGGGGTCACAGTAGCCCACCTCCACATAGTAGGTCAGGCTCCTGGCATCCCCGGGGACCTTCTCGTAGTAGATGGTGAAGTCATACTGGCCGGCGGCGATGTTGCCCGGGTCGTTGCCAGCGGGGTAGGCCTCAGAATACCAGTAGTGATCGGGGTTGGCAGCATCGACCTTAAGGCGCCCGTGCTCGGTGGGCAGGGAGGGGCCCAGCTGGCGGCCGGGGAGGCCGGAGACGACCGGGTCATGAGTATACAGGGTGTCAGGTGCGGCATAGGTAGTGGGAACACCCATGGCCAGTACACTGATGAGCACTATGCCCCCGACAATCAAGGCGAGGAGAAGAGGAGGCAGCCACCGGGGGCTTCGTCCTCTTGGCGGCCTTGGCTTTCGCTCCCTTGGAGGGACTTGGCGGCGTCTCGCGGGCAAGAGCCAGCGGAAGCGCCTGATCAGCCTGAAGATGATGACCGCCTCGGTGATTCGCCCCGTCTTGGGGGTGCGGAACCAGCCGCCTTCATCCTTTGCCAAGAGGCCCTTCAGGCTGGCCCAGGCCTGGAAGGGAACCATCATATTGGACAGGGCCACGAAGGACAGAATTCCCCTCACGTCCCTCCTGAGGCTACCCTCGACCAGGAGGCCAGAGAAGTTCATCAGGGGCAGCGCCAGCATATTGCTGAAGAGCAGCGCCCAGCCAAAGAGCGCGATCCAACCGGGTATGTGCTGGTGCAGGATAAGCTCGCTGACAAGCCAGGCCGTGGTGCCAATAACGAAGAGCACCGCCTGCAGATAGTAGGGGGCATAGTAAAGGAACTCCAGCTTCTCGGTCACGCTCATATAGGGCGACCTGATCACCTGCCAGAAGTATTTCTTGACGTTATAGTTGTGCCCCTCGGCCCAGCGCATGCGTTGCCGGACAAGGCTGCGAAAGGTGGAGACACACTCCCCCGGCGCCTGGACATAGGGGGTGTAGACCACCTTGTAGCCGGCCTGATATAGCCGGCAGGTAAGGTCCCAGTCCTCAGTGATGCTGGTGGACCAGCCGAGCTGCCTCAGCACATCGGCCCTGATCATGTACACCGTGCCAGCTATCATTTTCATGCCGCCGGCAAGCTCCTGTCCGGAGCGTTCCAGGATATAGCTCCCGCTGTACTCCACCCGCACCCCACGGGTGATCCAGTTCTCGCTGGCGTTCAGGATATGCCACTGATAGCCCTGCACCGCGGCAACGCGGTCATCATCTCGGCCATTGCCGTTCTTCATCCTGTCGGCCAGCCGACCCAGCATGTTGCTATGGCGATGGTTCCCGTTACCCTGGAAATGATCGAGGAAGCGCAGAATGGTATCGGGAGCGGGCACGAAGTCGGCATCGAAGATCATCATGTACCTGGCGCGGGGGTTGCTGTGACGCAGCGCCACCTGGAGGGCAGCACCCTTGAAACCTGTCCTGATAGGCCGATGGATAACCTTGACCCGGGGGTGTCGCTTCCACTTCTCCAGGATGTGGACGGTGTCATCGGTGGAGTCATCGACAACCACCACCTCGTAATTGTCGTAGTCGAAGGAGGTACAGGCGGTGAGCAGCCTGTCGATCACCCGGGTCTCGTTGTAGGTGGCCAGGTGAACGGCCACGAAGGGCTGCTCTGAGGGTGAAGGCTTCTCGAGATGGCCGTTCCTGGGATTGGGGTTCCCCTCAACCCTGTCCTGAAGGTCGGCATGGTTCACGATCTGACCGTTGCTATCGATGAATCCGCCGTTCAGGGTTCGATAGCCGCTGGCTTCCCACTCTGAGCCACCGTTCTTATCATTGGGGCCGTTCTTGAAATCCTGCCCGGCTCGAACCACGGCTGTGGCCAGGACCCAGACAGTGGTGATGTAGTATTTCACTGCGTAGGCGAAGAAGAAGAGGCCACAGGTCAGGCCCACCAGGGGTGCGGCATAGGTGAGAGATAGACCCGGCCGCAGGAGGTTGACCACGGCCGCCATGAGCGCCAGTACGGTGACCAGCACTACAGCCTCGGCCGGGGTTACGGGCAGGCGGCGAGGCCACCAGGCGGGCACTGCGCGAGGCGGCGGGGCTAAGGGCGGCAGGGGCAGGGCTGGGGCCTGCACCCGGCCAAAGAGCCGGTCAACGGCCTGCCGAATCTCGGCGGCGGTGCTGACCACGGGCTCTACCCGGAGGCCGGTGGCGGCAGCGATCTCCCCCTGGGCTACGGAGTCCAGGGGGTCGGCCATGGCCACGGTCAGGGTCCCATTCACCCGGCAGATGGGGAGGGCGCAGTGATAATCCGCCATTTCCTCGCCGATCAGCCGGCCAGCGGCGGCATCCACAGGGTCAGCCACCTCTTCAATGCACAGCCTCTTTTCGCGGGGGCGTATCGGGGCTCCTATTTTGGGATAGCGGGCCAGGTGAACGCGGGGGAGGTTCAAGAGTTGGCTAAGGGTCTCGACCAGCTCATCATCGGCAACGTAGCCCTCCTCCACCAAAGTGGCGGCGAGGGTTCGACCCTCGCCCGCGGCCTCGACAAGCCGACCTACCTGGCTGAAGCTGAGGTGCCCCTGTTCAATGAGATGCAGCAGTACCTGCCACCACTGGGGATGGATGCGGATGGGACGTGCCACGGGAATGGGGCGCACCCCCTCGCAGGCAGCCCGAATGGCGCTCACCAGCTCCTCAGGGGGTGATTCTTTGAGGCAATAGGCGCTGGCTCCACTGGCCATGGCCTCTTCAGCCTGAGCCGGATCCAGGGCCAGGAAAACGACGTTGATTTGGGGCCTGAGCTCCTTGAGGCGCCTCGTCGCCTCGGTGCCACTCATGGCCGGCATGTGGTAGTCCATGACCACGACATCGGGCTCAAGCTCAAGCGCCCTATCCACCGCTTGAGCGCCGTTGGCAGCCTCCCCCACCACCTCGATGCCCTCCTCTTCCTGGAGGATAGCTCGCAGGTATTGCCTGATTGCCGGGAAGTCATCGACGATGAGGGTTCTTATGAGTTTGACTCTAATGCCCAAGGAAATCCGTGCCTCGGCTCAAGCATAGCTTAAGATGGGCAGCTAAAGGATCGGGCTGGGGTCTGAAAAAGAGGGCCGATTTTTGCTCCTACTTAGGGAGCAGGCCTGCCCTCTAAGTACGACCTAAGACGTAGTTTCTGCCGCCGGGGTATTAGGTCTGAGGTTGTAGCTGGAAGGGGGTAGGGTAATACAAGCGCCGGGTCATATTCCGACTAGCGCCCCTCAGTGAAAGCGTCTCCCCCCAGGCCATGGCGGGCAGCATATAGGGCAGCCTGGGTGCGGTCATGCAGCTGCAATTTGCTCAGGATGTTGCTGATATGCGTTTTCACTGTCCGCTCGCTGAGGGTGAGGTCCATGGCTATCTCTCTATTGGTTTTTCCCTGAGCCACCAGATCCAGTATCTCGCGCTCTCTGGGGGTGAGCCCGCTTAGAGCCGGCTCGGGGCTGACTCTGGCTCTCCCCTGGGCCAAGCGGCCGAACTCATCCAGAAGCCGACGGGCTATAGAGGGGTATACCAGGGAGTATCCTTCGGCCACGGCCCTAATGGCGCTGAGCAGCCCCTCCGCGGTTACCTCTTTGAGGAGATAACCGCTGGCGCCAGCCCGCATGCTGTCAAAGACATGCTCGTCCTCGCCATAGATGGTCAGGATTATAACCTTGGCATTGGGGGTGTTTTCCTTTATACACCGGGTGGCCTCGACGCCATCCACATCCTGCATCATGATATCCATGAGGATGACGTCGGGCAGGAGCTCGGCAGCCTTCTCTATGGCCTCTTTGCCGCTGCCTGCCTCCCCGCTCACCTCCATGTCGGGCTCGCCATCAATGATGGTGCGCAAGCCCTGACGCACTACGGGATGATCGTCAACTAGAAGGACTCTGATCGGCTCTTCCACGAGGTTGACCGCCTGACTATTTCCGATTTGGCAGCGGTCTTTGTTACTTCAGTCGAGCCAGCACCCGCTGCCACACCGTTGCCGTGCCTGTCGCTTCCTCCCCTGTCGTCCCCCCGACAGGCTCTGGTGGAGTCTCAAGGCTGGCTACCTGGGGCACGGCGTTCCCAGATAAATAGGGGGCTATCACGCGTACTCGACTGCCCCGACCAGGGGCACTCTCCATTGTCAACTCGGCACCTATGCTCCCCGCCCGCTCATGCATTCCCAGCAGCCCGTACTTACCCTCTTTGGCAGCTTGCTCCTCGGCCTCCGCCACTGAGAAACCGATGCCATCGTCGGCGATGGTGAGAGTGACATGCCCTTCATTGAACTCCAGATCAGCGGTTACGCGCCTGGCTTGGGCATGCTTCTTCACATTCATCAGGGCCTCCTGCCCAATACGCGCCAGAGCCCGCTCTACGGGCATGGCTAGCTTTTTTCCGGTGCCGGTGGCGCGAAATTCGGCTGGTTTCCCGGTCTGCTGGCCGAACTCCTCCACCAGGCGCTGCAGCCGTGCCACCAGACCGACTTCGGTTTCACCGGTTGAGCGCAGGGTGGTCATGTAGCGGCGGACGTCGGCCAGACAGGCCCGAGCCTCTGAGATAGCCCGCGCCAGCTGTGCCTCAGCCCCTTTGGCATCCTTCTTCAGGAAACGCTGGCAGGCTTCCAGGGCGAGGACGGTGCTTGTCATCTCTTGAGCCAGCCCGTCATGGATCTCCTGGGCAATACGGTTGCGCTCCCGACCGACTATAGCTTCCTTATCCTTCTCTTCAGCGGCAGCGCTGGAAAGGGCTATAGCAGCTATACGGGCCAGGGCCGAGAACAGAGTGGAGTCACCTGGCCCAAAGGTCTGCCCCTGGGGCCTGCCTATGACAATGACCCCCATGACTCCCTGGGGAGCAATCAGCGGGGCGGCCAGGAAGTATTCTATGTCACCCGCTCTCGACAGCACCTCCGAGGCACCCATTTCAGTTCGGCTGAGGAGCTTGGTCTTCCTTTCTCGGATCACGCTCATCAGGGAAAGGCTAGCTATCTCCTTTCCCACCCCGGCCGGAAGCAGGCTCCCCAAGCCATGGCCAGCACACAGATAGAGGCATTCCTGTTTCTCGTCCAAACCCAAGATGAGGCATAAGGGGGCGGCCATATAGCTGGCCACCATCTCAGTTACCACGTTCAGGGTTTCCTGGTCACTGCGGCTGCAGGCCACAGCCCGACTCAATTCGTAAAGCGCCAGGGCCAGTTTCCTATCCTCCTCAACCTGGGCATAGCGCCTGGCGTTTTCAATGGCAATGGCCAGCCCATCGCCGATCCCGACAAGGGCCTCGATGTCCTCCTGGTGGAAGGCTCCGCTGCTGGTTACATGGCTGACGTTCAGAACGCCGTAGACCTTGTCCCCGCTGTGCAGGGGTATAGACATGGCAGCCTTTGTCGCCGGGTTTGTCGGGCTGAACCTGGGGTCATCGACGGCGCCGTTGAGGAGGAGAGGCTGCCTGGTCTGGGCTACCCATCCTGAAATCCCCTCCCCCAGCTTCTGCCTAGCTCCCCTCAAGACATCTTCAGGTATGCCCCTGGCGGCCTTTATCACCAGATAGTCGTCCTTGTCCACAAGCATTACCGAGGCATTCGATGCCTCGAAGAGGTCGGTTACCATATCCAGAGCCGCCTTTACGGCACTGTCCACATCAAAGGCCAGGCCCAGGGAGCGCCTGGCCTCTTCGATCCCTTTCAGGTGTTCTCGGGGTTCCTTTCCCTCATGCCCCATCTCTGGCTCTTCGCCCGCCACGAACTGCAAGGCTGCCATTTCGCCCATGGTGGCCAGAATAGACAGGTCACGTTCCTCAAAGTGGCCCTCCCCACCGGCGCGAAAGACGCCGATGGCTCCCCATATTTTGTCCCCCCAAACAACGGGAGCGGCAGCGGCGTAAGCGATAGCCTTGCCTCCAGTCAGCCTCATCTTCTCCTCAGGCCAGGGGCCCAGAATACAGGGCCTGCCCTGCGAGGCAGCCCTGCCCAGGGAGCATTCCCCTGTCTTCAGAACAAGGCCCTGGGTTTTGAGGTCAAGGTTGTGCCCGGCACAAAGCCTCAGGCTATCGTCCTCCTCGCCAAAGATGGCCAGGGCGCCGCCACTGGCGAGGAACATCTCAGCCAGTTTCTGCAGCCACAGGCCCCAGGCCTTGGCCGACAGCTTCTTCGGCTTCACCACTTCCCTGGGTCGCCAGGAGGTCATGATCGCACCTGCACCTCAATTCGGCCCTGGCTGGCATTTATCACGGTGAGCCCAAATTCTGTGATATCTCCTAGCTGCTGCAACAGCCTCTCCTGGTCCGCAGCCGAAGCTAATGTTAAGGCTATGGTAGCTACCCCCTGCTGGAAGGAACGCACATAAAGGCCCTTGACACAGGGGGTGGCCAGTAAAGCGACCTCAAGGTTCACCAGCGTGGCGAAGTCATGCAACGGAGCGGCCACAAGCTCACAGTGGTGACCGGCGCCGATATCGGCCGCGACGGGCTCGGTGACGCTCTCAGGCTGAAGCTCAGACACCACGGCCTCAACCCCCAGCGGCCCCGCCACTATTATCGGCTCAACTGCTGGGGACGGCTCGGCGGCCGGGGAGGAGAGGACTTCCGTAGCAGACGGGGCTCCCAGAGCCTGATCCAGCGCCGCCATTCGCTCGCCTATAAGCCCCTCCGTCTCCATGTGGAAGGCCCTAAGCCTCGCCCTGATGGTGGAGGTCTCATTGAGAAGCTCCAGCTTCTTGTGCTCCAGCTCTCTCAGCTCAGCCTGCAGCGCCCTAACCTGTCCCTGAAGCTCCAGCCTTTCTTTCTCCGCCTTATCCAGCAACGCCTTGGCCTGCCGCTCAACCCCACTCTTGACCTCGAAAGCGGCATGCAGGGTTTGGGAGATCGACTCGCTAATGGTGCTGTCGAACTCCTCATGAAGGTTCAGCTTCCTCGTGGCCAGCTGCAAGGCAGCCTCTAACTCGCTGTTCCTCAGGGTGATGGCTCGCAGCTCGCTCACCAGGGATTCCACGCTGTTGGCTTCGCCTTCCCGATAGATCGGGTTTCCCCCCTCAAGACCCATGCGTGCCCACCTTTCCTGCGACTATAGTGGCTTTTGGCTCTAAAATCATGGTACTATCGCCCCCATATCCTGTCAAGTATTACTGTTCCAGTCGGGCGGGGGCCCTATCTGGCCGAGGATCGGGCCGAGCTATCTACCGCCGGCGGCGTCTCTCCCGCTCTATCTCCCCTAGCCTCGCCTCACCGATGCCGAAGTGGTGAGCTATCTCATGCTGCACTACTTTTCTTATCTCCCTCTCGATCTCGCCCTCGGATCGACAAAGGGCCTCGATAGGCTTCTGGAAAATGGTTATCCTGTCGGGCAATACCAAGCTGTATCCCCTGTCCCGCTTGGTCTGGGGCACGCCTTCGTAAAGACCAAGCAGGCCGAAGCCGCGGCGAACCCTAGATGCGGCCAACTGCTCTTTGGTCGGCCAATCCGAAACCGCGATATCGACGTTTTCCAGCCTGCTGGCGATCTCAGGGGGTAGCTCGCCAACGGCCTTGGCTACCAGAAACTCGAACCTTTGCCTTTCCATACCCCCGTTTCCCGGCCCCGGGGTGGCCTCACTTCATATCAGAGGGCCGGCCCCGGGCGCCACCTCGTCGTAAAGGTACTTGGCCCCAAAGCCGCGCCCGCCGATGAAATCCCTCTTGACCTCATCGGGGATATCTTCCCGTCGCATGTCGCCTGTGCTGAGATTCACCCGCAGAAGCCAACCATAACGCGCCATTCTGTCTTCTCCCCCAGTTAGGTTGTTTCGGATCCACCCTAGAGGATAGAGATATGCCAGGGGCCTGCAACTCCCGTTGTTCGTAATGCTCCAGAAGAAGCTCCACGGACCGATCCGGTCTGCCACCATGATTCAAGGGGGAGATCAGGAAACACCCCACCGCGCTAGCCCGAGCCTCTGAGCCAGGTAGAAGCTTGGTGTCAGGTGAGGCCTCTATCCCAACTGAAGAACTCCCACTGCACTCCATGCATTGATTTTGGGTGAGCGTACGCGGCAAGTCCACCCCGGAAAGCGAGCGGCTCCTCTGTCGTAAGCCTTACGCCGTGCATCGCTGCCCTCTTCATATGCGGAGCCACATCGTCAACTTCGCAGACAAGGAGGAACACGCCCTCTCCCCTCCTCTCGCAGAACTTGGCCACGGCTGTATCCGCGCTGCCAGTGAGCAAATTGATCGTTGAATCTCCCATCCTGAAACTAGCTCCTTTAAGCCCGGGGAAAGCGAACATAGCTTCGTCAACAAAGGTTGGCTCAAGGCCGAAAACCGCCGAGTATTTGTTGACCGCCGCGTCAAAATTGTCAGCCTTTACCGCTATGGAAGCCCCCAGAAACCGCTTTACCATTACACATCCCTCCTTACTCGGACTTAAGATACTGGCTATTCATAGCATGTCCCGGTCGCGGTTGTCAACGGCCCGGGCCGGGCTATCTGTGAGCGATATCTACAAAGTGTCCGCCTTGGCTACAGTATGGGTTTTGGCAATAAAGGGACGGACAGCGAGAAGGGGGTGACAGATGACATAGCCGAGGGTATAGAATGAATACACGTCACCAAAGGAGGGGCTGAGAAGGACGGTTTCAGCTGATAGGTATAGTCATATCGTTTCTCAGCTCCCCCACCACAATATCCACTGGCCGTCGGTGAGCGAGCCGGCAAGCTCCATAATGTCGTAGGGAAGGCTTGACGCGCCGCATATGAACTGGAACTCATCGAGCATGCCCAGCCTCTTGGCACCTCCGAGAAGCGCATACGAATGTCCCGCCACGCCATGGATAAAGACGAAATCAGCGCCCCAGTCCCTTATCCTCAAAATCTGGGGGTCACGTCCAAAGGCTGGAACGGATACAACTCGACCTGAATCTCCATCCCCTTGGCTTCGGCATAGGGGATAAAATCGTCCCCAGCGTGGCCCCAGGCGATATCAACGAGGAAATAGGCCATCTTTAGCGGCCTGTCCTCGGTCCAGTTTTCCATGATGTAGTCC